>CAZYLE010000012.1:9760-20483 GCA_964648675.1 uncultured Dehalococcoidales bacterium | reverse complement strand
ACCCGGAGAACTTCCTCGACCTCTTGTTTCACAGCGAAAGTGTGGAGAACCATACCGGCTACAGCAGTCCCTATGTAGACCAGTTGCTGGAGGAGGCAAGGGTGGAAAGCGATTTCGATAGCAGGCTGGCAGTGTACCAAGAGGTAGAGCAGGCCATTGTCCAAGACGCACCTTTTCTCCCTCTTTGGTTTGGCAGGAGCTATTACCTGGTCAAGCCCTATGTCAAGGGCTTTTCCCCTGCCCCTATGGTTATCCCCACTCTTAAAGATGTGTGGCTACAGATGTAGCCTTATTGGAAATAGGTTATTCCCATGATATAATCTTTGGTAGAGCAGGTGAAAGTAAAAGCAGAGAGAATTGAAAATAGCCAGGTAGTTCGTGAGGTTGAGGTTGAGCCTGAGGAGGAAGAGCAATCTCTTGAAGAGGCTTATCGCCGTCTGGTGAAGAAGGCCGACATTCCGGGCTTCAGGAAGGGCAAGGCCCCCCGAGCGATGTTCGAACGCTACATCGGCAGGGAGGCCCTTCTTCAAGAAGCGATAGAGCACCTTGTCCCCAGGCTGTTGAATCAGGCCATCGAGGAGCAAGAGCTAAATCCGATCGCCCAGCCTGAGGTCGAGATCACCCAGACTGAGCCGGTGGTGTTTAAGGCAACCGTGCCGCTTAGCCCCACTGTAGAATTGGGAAGCTATAAAGAGATAAGGATCGATCCAGAGCCGGTTGAGGTCGCCGAGGAGGAGGTGAATAAGGTTATCGAGCAGCTTCGTCAGCAGCACGCGCCATGGGCGCCTACGGAGAGACCAGTCCAACTTGATGATCTGGTGACCATGGATGTGGAAGGTAAGGTCGGAGAAGAATCCCTGGATAAAAGGGAAGGTATTCAATATCAGGTGCTTCAGGATTTCGTCTTCCCTGTGCCTGGGTTTGCCGAAAAACTTGTGGGATTGGAGAAGGGACAGGAGGCGGAGTTCACTATCTCATTTCCTGTTGACCATGAGAGGACTGAGCTAGCGGGACAGGAGTGTTGGTTCAAGGTGCTGGTAAGCGAGGTCAAGGAGAAGAAACTCCCTGAGCTCGATGACGAATTTGCTAAAAGTGTTGGTGAAGAATTTGAGACTTTCGATGCGCTTCATGAACGGGTAGCCTCAAACATGCGACAGGTGGCTGAGGCGGAGGCGAGGAGAAGCTATGAGCAGAAGGTGATCGATGCAGTGGTAGAACAGGCTCAGGTGGGGTTTCCTCCTGTGTTGGTGGAGCGTGATATAGACGGGCTTGTCGGTGAACAGGAAAGGGAGCTAAGGGCAAACAAGATGAGCCTCGAGGATTACCTCACGAGAATGAAGATGAGCGGGGAGCAACTGAGGGAGGAACTGCGACCTATAGCTACGAAGCGGGTTGCTCGTTCTCTGGTTTTAGGCAAGGTTCTGGAGGATGGGAACATCGAGGTGGGTGATGAGGAGATCGATGGGGAGATCGAGACAATGGCTCAGGCGGCGGGTGAGAAGGGAGACCAGTTGAGGGAGTTTTTCAAGTCCCCTATAGGTCGCCAGTCGTTGCGGCGTATGTTGCTTACCAGAAATGCGGTCAAACGATTGGTGGAGATAGCCTCCGGGGAAGCTGATTCTACCGAATCCTTGGAGAAGGGGAGCGATGCTGACCCTGCAGAAGCCTTAGAGAAAGGGGGAGAGGAAGATGGATAGTTTGCCGAAGTGTGTGATACCTTTTGTAACGGAGACCAGTGCTCGAGGGGAAAGAACCCTGGACATATTCTCTTTGCTGGTCAGGGAGCGGATTGTCTTTCTGGGTATGCCTATAAATGACCAAATGGCGAATCTTATAATCGCTGAGCTTCTGTATCTGGAGCGGGAGGACCCCGAGAAGGATATCAGCATGTACATTCACTGCCCTGGCGGGATCATCAGCGCCGGTCTTGCTATCTACGATACCATGCAGCTTGTCAAATGCGATGTCTCGACGATCTGTGTTGGACTGGCTGCCAGCATGGGGACGGTCCTTCTGTGCGCTGGTGCTAAAGGCAAGCGCTACGCTCTGCCCCATTCAACTATTCACTTGCACCAGCCCATGGGTGGTGCTCAGGGGCAGGCGGCTGACATAGCCATCGCTGCTAAGGAGATCATAAGGATGCAGGAGATGCTGCGCCACATCATTGTCAAGCACACCGGTCAGGACTATGATAAGATTGCCAGAGACACCGATCGCGACTTTTATCTGAGCGCAGAGCTAGCAGTGGAATACGGGCTGGTGGACGAGATCCTGGCGAGGCCAGAGGCTTAGAGTACAGTATACCAGCTCCAACCAAGCTAACTCGAATACAATAGGGATGGGTATCTTAATATAAAGCTGTCTGGTTTTAATTGATCGTTTATTTTACGGCGGTTTAGTGATATTTGCCCCCTAATTCTCGTAGCGCGACCCTTCAGGGTCGCCTCAGGCGAGGCTTTAGCCTCGCGCTTACAGCCTGCGGCATCTTTTAGCGTTTTTTGATTCAGGATATAGCCTACCTGCTGAATAGCAAAGCACGGTATATTGACAATCTTGGGGAGTTTTATTATTCTAAATGAAAATTGTTTTCATTTAGAATAGTAAGTTAGGCATGATGAGAAAGGTAATCGCTTTGCTAAGGCAGCGGGGTTTTAAGATCACCCCACAGAGAAGAGCAGTCTTGCGGGTCATCGTGGATTGCCGGGAGCATCTTACCCCCGCGGAGATATATGAAAGGGTGCACAAAGAGCGTCCCGACATAGGGCTGGTCACTGTGTACCGCACCCTTGAGGTATTGACTGAGCTTGGCCTTATCTGTGAAGTTCATGCCGAGGATGGCCGGCGTAGCTATTTGCTAACCAGACCATTGGAGCATCACCATCATCTGATCTGCTCCGATTGTGGCAGGGTTATTGACTTTACCGGATGCTATCTAGGTCAACTGGAGAAAAGGCTGTCGCAAGAGACTGGATTTAAGATCGAAAGCCACCTCCTTGAGTTTACCGGTTGTTGCCCGAGCTGCCAGAAGGCAGCTTCAACATAGTACTATTTGACACTGCTCTAGGAGCAGCGTTATTTTTGGTATTGCCAATAAAAATAATATTCAACCAGTGCAGTAAAATGGCGTTAATGTCTATTGTGATAGGAGTTGACCCCGTTGCCTTCACCATCGGTTCCTTATCCATAAGGTGGTACGGGATACTCGTTGTACTTGCTGTTCTATTCATTTGCCTGTGGGTTTGGCGGATGGGCAAGAGAGCAGGAATAACGAGTAACTTCATTGTAAGCGCAGCGCCATGGGCCATCGTTTCGGCAATAGTGGTATCTAGGTTGATACATGTTGTCGATAGATTGGACATTTACATGTCAGACCCGCGGGCCATTATCGGCTTTGAGGGGATGACTATATATGGTGCCATACTGGGTGCCATGCTGGGGGCGTGGATATACTGTAGAGTGACACACGTATCGTTTGCACCGCTAGCCGATGTGGCTGCGCCGGGAGTCATCCTGGCACAGGCAATAGGGAGAGTTGGCTGCAACATCAATGGTTGCTGCTATGGACAGCCGACCTCGCTGCCCTGGGCCTATGTTTACATGAACCCAAATACCGCAGCCCCCCTGGGTGTTGCAGTTCACCCCACCCAGTTGTATGAGTTGCTGTGGGACCTCACTGTCTTTGCCCTTCTCTTCTGGGTCTTCAGAGGCCATTTGAGACCGAAGGGATCGCTATTGGCAATGTATCTGGCGCTCTATTCCATTGGTGCCTTTGGCATCAGGTTTCTTCGCGGGGACACACACCCGATTTTCGATGGTATCCACGAAGGTCAAATCATAGCGCTCTGTATGCTGGCTATCACTGTCCCGTTTCTCATCTGGAAAACGCGTTGGGTTAGCAAGCGGGTGGAGCTGAATGGGGAATCTCAGGGCTTGAATAATACTGCCGAAGGCTTCTCAGCGGGAGCCGGTGTGTCGAACGGTTCATAGCCCAACTTACGATAATGATGGCGACACGGTTCTTTTGAGGGCAAAGGGTGGCGCAGAGAAACAGGTTTATTAAATTAGCCTCGCCGGTTCTAGTTCTGCTGCTTGTTATGGTGCTAACAGCATCTGCCATCTCATGTAGGCTAGCAAGTGACGACACTGGCAAGGTAGGGGTGGTTGTTACCCTGGTTCCGCTGGCCGATTTTGTGAAGAATGTTGGAGGGGACAAGGTAGATGTTACCGTTATGGTGCCACCCGGAGCAAGCCCTCATGCTTATGAGCCTATCCCCAGCCAGATGGTGGCGGTAAGCGAGGCTGAAATGTATGTCAAGGTAGGCTCGGGGGTGGAGTTCGAGCTGGAGTGGATGGATGAGGTAGTAGAGGCCAACCGTGATATGCTGGTTGTCGATAGCTCTGTGGGTGTCGAATTGACTGAATCAGACCCTCATATATGGAATTCGCCGGTCAATGCTAAAATCATGGTAGAGAATATTTGTGATGGACTCGCCACAATTGATCCAGATAATGCTAACTTCTATGCTGAGAATCGGGACAATTACCTGAAAGAATTGGACATTCTAGATGGATATATCCACTATAAGCTTGATGGATTTACCAACCGAGTCTTCATGATATATCATCCGTCCTTTGGGTATTTTGCCAGTGAATATGATCTGACGCAGCTCGCAGTCGAGCATGGCGGGAAGGAGCCCACACCACAGGTAATCCGAGATTGCATAGATAAGGCGAGGCAATACGACCTGGACTATATGTTTGTCGCGCCGCAGTTTACAACCGATGATTGTGAAACCATTGCCGATGAGATCGGAGGGCAAACGGCTCCAATGGACCCGCTGGCAGAGAACTACATCGCCAATATGGGATATGTAGCCGATGCCCTTGCCTTGGAGCTTGAAGATTGAACCTGAGGATGATATGCAATGTCTAACGGTGGAGTAAATATGGCTGCTGAAGAGGTAGTGAGGCTTGAGGATGTGTGGGTGCGATTTGATGGCGTGGCTATTCTCGAGGAAATAGACCTATTAGTGTACCAGAACGATTTTCTGGGAATAATAGGTCCAAATGGCGGTGGGAAGACCACGCTGCTCAAAGTCGTCCTCGGCCTGATAAAACCAAGCCGGGGGAAGGTTACCGTCCTGGGAAGCGCCCCGGAGAGGGGGCGGAGATTCGTGGGCTATGTTCCTCAATACAGCCTTTTTGATCGGTACTTCCCGGCGAGTGTGTGGGACGTGGTACTGATGGGGCGGCTGGGGCAGGCAGGACGCTTCCGGCGATACAGCGAAGAGGATAAGAAAGCAGCCATAAATGCCTTGCAGACGGTAGAGATGCTCGACTTCAAAGAGAGGCAGATAGGGAGGCTTTCGGGGGGACAGCAGCAAAGGGTTTTTATCGCCAGGGCACTGGTATCTGAGCCAAAGTTATTGCTTCTCGATGAGCCGACGGCAAGTGTTGATGCGCCGATGATGGAAGAATTCTATGAGCTTTTAAATAGATTGAAGCAGAGAATGGCGATAGTCCTGGTGACCCACGATTTGAGCGCTGTTTCCATCTATGTGGATACCGTCGGGTGTCTCAACCGTAAGCTTTACTACCACCACTCTAAAGAAATATTGGCCGAGGACCTTGAAGCGGTATACCAATGCCCTATTGAGCTAATAGCCCACGGTGTTCCTCATCGAGTTCTAGGTGATCACGGCTGAGCCGACGATGGAGATACTGCAGTACGGGTTCATGCAACGCGCCTTGATGGCGGGGATATTAGTCAGCATCACCTGCGGAGTTATCGGGACCTACGTAGTAGTCAGACGCATGGTCTTCATCAGCGGTGGCATTTCCCATTCCGCCTTTGGCGGCATCGGCCTGGGCTATCTCGTGGGTATTGACCCCGTATTAGGCGCTATGCTTTTCGCCATCGGCTCCGCTCTGGGTATTGGGGCCATTAGCAAGCGGACACGGCTGCCTGAAGACACGGCTATCGGCATCCTGTGGGCTGTAGGTATGGCCCTGGGGGTTATCTTCATTGGTCTAAGCCCTGGCTTTGCCCCAGACCTGTTCGGCTATCTGTTTGGCAACATCCTATCTGTATCATTTTCCGACCTGATTATCATGCTAGCTTTGACTGTGCTCATACTTGTAGTAGTTACCCTGCTCTTCAAGGAATTTCTCAGCCTATCCTTCGATGAGGAGTTTGCCAAGGTATCAGGAGTGCCAGCAGGATGGCTATACGTCATTCTCATAGTCCTGATCGCCCTGTCGGTGGTAGTATTGATAAGGGCCGTGGGCATCATACTGCTTATTGCGTTGCTTACCATTCCAGCGGCTATAAGCAGGCAGTTTGTCAGCAGCCTGAAGAAGATGATGCTACTTTCGATGCTTCTTAGCATTGTGTTTGTTGTTTCAGGTCTGTGGCTTTCCTATGTGCTTGATATAGCTTCTGGAGCGACCATCATCCTGTTTAGCGGCATCATGTTTCTGGCTTCCCTGGGGCTCTCCCGGTTACGCCGCAGGGGTGTATCAAGCAACGGGTCATAAGATAATATCGGGAGATAGCTTTTTGTGTGGTTGTTGGTATCTTGGCTTCAGCTCAGGAATGAACGAGAGCCTATTGTGGG
Source organism: uncultured Dehalococcoidales bacterium (assembly GCA_964648675.1). Lineage (GTDB taxonomy): Bacteria > Chloroflexota > Dehalococcoidia > E44-bin15 > E44-bin15 > DAOUVR01. The sequence goes on along the minus strand of CAZYLE010000012.1, from coordinate 13,866 downwards.
CAGAGATTCAAAGTATTAAGCGATCTAAGCCACACATTATTAGGGTGTGTTTTCACGCTTTCCCATGCGGTGTTGGGTCAGCTCATCGAGGGTGGGGAGACCTGCTCTCGCTCCGATCTTGGTGAGAGAAAAGCTGGCGACTAAGTCACCCCAATACCCACATGTTTCCAGGTCTTTTCCTTGCAAAAAGCCATAGAGAAAGCCGGCGGCAAAGGCATCCCCGGCGCCGACAGTATCTCCTCGAGGCTTCTTAGCTTTTTGGGCCTCGATCATGAACTCACCTTCGTCACTTACAATGTAGCAAGCTGTCGTAGTCTTCCCCTTGGTTATCCCTCCCCCCAGAGTTACGACAACAATCTGGCCCCCTTGCTTCAGCAGCGCACTGGCACCCTTGCTGAAGCTGTTGCCAGTTAGCTCCTCAACTTCCTTTCGATTAAGGAAGAGGATGTGGGTCCTCTTTATTATCTGTACTATAGCCTTCAGTCCCTTGGCGGCATATATTGCCCCTGGGGCGAAGCTCACCTTAACTGATGGGGATAACATCCCTAGTAACTGTTTCTGAACATCCAATTGCCCCTCATCGACGAATGATGACATATGGAGCATCTTAGCTTGTTTTACATAGACTGGATCTATGTCTTCTATTGAGAGCGAGCTATTTGCGCCTGGAAGCAGATAGATGGCTCTCTTTCCCATTTTCTCGGTGAGACAAAACGAGGCACCAGTTTTAGAACCTTTCAATCTGATTTGCCCCGCATCAACCCCGACGCTCTTGAGGTCTCGCAGGAGCATTCTGCCTTGCTCATCGTCTCCCACAACACCAAGGAAGCCTGTACTCACTCCCAACTTGGCTAGGCCATAGATGGTATTCGCGGCAGAGCCTCCAGGCGCTACGCGGTAGTCTGCCACTGGAGCCTCGCCATCGGTCAAAATGCGCTCGACCCTATAGATGTGGTCCATATTGAGCGCCCCCAAGCCTATCACTTCAATGTTATTCATATTGTTTCGCTCTCTTTGTAGCGCGACCCTCTGGGGTCGCTTCTTTGCGAGGCTGAAGCCTCGCGCTACATTATATCCTCCTAGCCCAGTTTACCGGCCTCCGCTCTAACTATGCGGCGAGTCCTCTTGTGAATTTTGAGTGCTTGGTCAAGGTCTTCAAGTCCGCCAAGCCACTGGAAATTGTCTCGATGTCCTTCGCCGCCGTGCTTCTCCTTTTCCCGTATAACCATTTCTATAGCACCTCTGCCACCCTCCATCCAGGCGTCGAGGGCGAACTGCAAATCACCGATGTTTGTAGAGGCGAGGCCTATGGTGGCGTAGGGCAAGCAATATTCATTGGCATTGAAGGCGATGGCAAGACCTCCGGCGCTGTTCACCGCATCCAGCATCCTGGCATCGGTGATGCTGTCGCCGACGGCAACCACTGTCTCCAGGGATTGACCATGTGCCTGGGCAAACCTTTGCAGTGCCGCCGCCTTCCTTCGGCCCCCCATCGGCTTAACCTCTTGTAGTGCCAGGCCGAGGCTTGTTCGCGGCAACTCGGTCCAGAAGAAGTGGTCGAGTCGCTTTTTCATACTCTCGTCATCTCCAGGCTTCATCTCCAGGATTTCCCGCTCTATACCCTCTACCATAGCAAGGTCCTCTTTCTTTGCCAAGCTTTGGTAGCGATTGACGTCAAATCTGGTGCAGGCGACATTCTCTTTGGCGATGCCCACCCTTTCCACGATGCGGTTGGCGTACTGCTCATAGCTGGTGCTGATGCAGAAAACATGCCAATCCTTCAGGCTGTTGATAAGCTCACGAGCCCCATCGACGATGAATGCGCTATCGGCAAGCTCCTCGATGTCCTTTTCGGAAAGGCCATGGCAAACCAGAAATGGGACGATGAGAGCCAGAGTATCTCCGGGCTCGTAGCCTTCCCTGCCCTCAAGAGCGAGAAGGTCATCATAGCGGCTGATGACCTCAAACACGCTGCCTCCATTGGGGAAAAGCTTCATCAGTTCATAGGCATTGTCCTGAACCGATAACGGGCCCTCCATGTCAAAGAATATGAGGTTTACTTCTTTCATTTCATTGTCCCGAGAATGAATTGTTTCCGTTCGCCCTGTCCGCCTTGCGGGCCGTTTCACGAGCCCGCCCTCGCAAAGCGGGGCCAACTCCTCCGCTATGCGAGAGTCCGATAAGTCGGACGATACCTTGTTCGTAGAGCCTGTCGAAGGGCCGAACCTCTTTTTATCCCCTCCCCCTTGAGGGGGAGGGTTAGGGAGGAGGTGAAACGCCTCACTTTCCCTCTAACTCCCTCCCTCAAGGGAGGGAGGATTTTATGCAAGGGGAGAGGGTTATGGCCTGTCCTGAGCGGAGCCAAAAGGCTCACCGCGAACGGTATCATGCACATTATCCTTTGTGATTTCTTGGTAGGTGGCCTTAGATGAGGATCTCATCGGTGAGATCATATTTTTTAATCGCTTTTCCACTGCTGTCAAGTATTCTCCCGCCCCGTATCTTAACCCTGCCCTCGCTGAAGGCTTTGATGGTGGCGATTATCAAGGGGAACTCCCTCGCCAGGCCGTGCTTTCTGATCTGGCGGAAGAGTGGGTTTTTCTCGCCCTGCTCAGCCTTTATCCTGGCTATATCATGCCCTTTTATCTCATCCCAGTGTTTATTGAATGTCTCGCCCCTTATGGGGAATTTGCAGTAGGTTACCACTGGACCTTGGTCTAGCACCGGGGTTACCACATGCATCATCACACCGGTCTCCGCTGCGTTATCCTCGATGAGATGCCAGATGACCTCTTGCCATGTTCCACTGGGACCGCCGGGGGCAGCGGGGTGAAGGTTAATCATGGGGTAGCGCCGGCACATCTCCTCACCGACGATGAGCATATAGCCGGCAAGCACACAAAGGTCGGGGCGAAATCCACAGATATTTGCAATAACCTTGCGGTCGTATTCCTGCCGCCACTCATGCTTAAGCTTTGCATAAAGACCTTTGGACAAGCGTATTTGACGCGTTCCCAGTTGCTGTTGCTTCAGAGAATAACTCCGTAATCGCTCGAAATCAGTCTTAAATCTTTGTGATGAAAGGCAAATAAGGGTTATGCCGTAGCTTTTTACTAATTCAAAAAAGGAATCGCTTTCTTTTGACTCCCCAAATTCGCGGTTGCTGAAAACGAAGCATATCTCAGCTTTTATCTCGCCTTGCTCTATACTGACGCAGGCGGTTTGGAGGAGGTCGCGGGCTGCCTTATCTCGCCCTGTGGAAAACCAACCGATCCTATATGCACTGTCTTTGCTCATTTCGCCTTTTCTCAAACCCTGGCCTCGACTCTATACTGTGAACGCGTAGCGCGAGGCTTTAGACTCGCAAATAAGCGACCCTAAAGGGTCGCGCTACATCTTAGTGCCCTCCTGGGACCTTGCTAAGTTTAGCCCAATTGCTGTGCAGGTGTGCCAGAAGGCTGGATCTCCTGCCAACTATTTTACCCTTTGTTAGAGCGGCGAGGAACTGGTTCATATCGTTGAAATCTGGCATCTCCACGTAGGCGTTGCCCACTTCAAAGGGGGTGTGGGCATCGCTGCCGGCGCTCGAAAGAAGCCCGTGGGCCTGAGCGTAGTGCTCGGCCATGGCGATATAACGACGTAACAAAATGCGTGAATTGAACACCTCAATAATGTCAATGTAAGGCAGAAGCTTCTCCAGGCTCTGGCGCTGAAGAGCGGACATCCGAAAGCTGTCGAAGGGGTGGGGGATGCACACCGCGCCACCCTGTTTCTTGATTCTGATGGCGGTTTCCTCAGCGGTAAGCCCTTTGGGGATCTCTTCGCTGAGAAAGTAACCAATAACCTCTCCGGTGGTGGTGTCGATCTCCTCTCCAACGATGACTTTGAAAGGGGCCATCCTCTTCATATCCAGGGCGCCAGCGATGGTATTATGGTCGGTTATGCCAACGCAGTTGATCCCTATTTTAAGGCATCGTTCGATTATTCTTTCCAGTGGTGTGTTGCAGTCGGGGGAGTAGCAGGTGTGAATATGAAGGTCAGCTTTTATCAAAGGGATTCGTCCTTATTCTCCGACTCCGGCTTAAAATCAGCCTGAAGCCGGGTAA
>CAZYLE010000012.1:4976-9750 GCA_964648675.1 uncultured Dehalococcoidales bacterium | reverse complement strand
CAGCCGCTCGTTGCATGTCTTGGCAAGACCCATCCCTTCTTCAAACAGGGCAATTGCCTGTTCCAGGGCAAGTCCGCCCTCCTGTAGAGCGTGCACTATCTTCTCCAGTCTGTTTAGTGCTTCTTCGAAGGAAAGCTGTTCATCCATCCCTGGAGTCCCTTCTTTGAGCCGGTGACTCTTCCTTTAAACTGGCCATCACTTACCTTGATATCGATGGCATCACCGCGCTGAACCTGCTCTATGTGAGAAACTACCTCGCCAGTGGTCGACTGCTGCACCAGGGCGTAGCCACGACTCAAGGTAGCCAGGGGACTCAGCGAGGCAAGCTCTAGCTCTCGACCCCGCAGTCTCTCGCTGCTTATGGCAAGGGAGTTTCCAAGATATACTGAAGCTGCTCTGGTAAGCTCGTCGGTGCGTTGGCGATAGCGGTCAAGGTACCTTGTGATATCTATCAACAGCGTCTTTGCCAGCGATTGAATGTGACCTTCCAGTTCAGCGCAGTCGGGAACAGCAAGCTCGGCGGCGGCTGACGGCGTCGGGGCGCGCATATCGGCAACAAAATCGGCGATGGTGAAGTCGGTTTCGTGCCCCACCCCGCTGATCACCGGAGCTTTGCTGGCATAGATGGCGCGGGCGACCTTTTCCTCATTGAAGGCCCACAGGTCTTCCAGTGAGCCACCGCCGCGAGCTAGAATCACCAGGTCGATGTCCTCCATATCGTTAAGGTCCTGCAAAGCCTGCACGATGCCGTCTGCGGCACCATCGCCCTGAACAAGGGTTGGGGATAGGACTAGCTCGACCAGAGGGTAGCGTCTGCCAATTATATTGGCGATGTCATGAAATACAGCGCCCGTAGGCGAGGTAACAACGCCAATTCGCTTGGGGAACTGGGGCAGTGTCCTCTTACGAGCAGGTTCAAATAGGCCTTCTTCCTCCAGTTTTGATTTGAGGCGCTCAAACTCGAGGTGGAGTATGCCCACCCCTTCAGGCTGTACCAGGTCAACATAAAGCTGCAGGGCGCCGGAGACCTCGTAGATGGAGATGCGGCCATGTGTTATCACCGCTGCTCCGTTTTCCACGGTGATGGCTAGTTTTGGCCTGAAGAAGACACACCGTAACTGGCTTGCCTCGTCCTTGAGGGTGAAATACAGATGCCCCGCCGCTGACTCCGATAGATTGGATACCTCTCCACTGACCCAGATGTCGGCAAGAAGGCTATCTGTCTCCAGGAGCTCCCTGAGGTAGCGAGTCACCTCAGCTACGGAATGAATCTTCACTTAGCCTGCCCTTTCAAGATATGCGCCAGTGCGAGTATCGACGCGAACGATGTCCCCTTTTTCTACGAAAAGAGGGACCTGAATGGTGATTCCTGTTTCCAGCTTGGCTGGCTTGTTCGCTGCGGTTGCCGTATTTCCCCTGAAGCCGGGGTCGGTTTCGACAACCTCAAGCTCCACGGAGTTGGGAAGCTCCACATTTATCGGCTCATCCTTGTAGGTAAGTATGTCCAGAGTCATTCCTTCCTTGAGGTAATAGGTAGCATCGCCGACCTGCTCACCACTTAGCGTGGACTGCTCGAAGCTTTCCGAGTCCATGAAGTAGTAAAGGTCGCCATCGTTATATAGGAATTGCACCGTATTGCGGTCCAACCTGGCCCGGGGGAATTTTTCACCTGCCTGAAAGGTGCGCTCGATAGTGTGCCCCGCTCGAATATCACGAAGCTTGAGCCTGACTTGCGCGCTGCCTCGGCCCACCTTGATATGCTGCCAGTCGATTATTTGGTAAAGCTCGCCGTCCAGCTCAATGGTTATCCCCTTTTTCAAATCGCTAGTGCTAATCATTTTATCATCCTGCTCCTGGATTCTTGTTGCGAGGCTGTGTCAGTCTATCTTTCTGGCTCTGGAGAGCACCCTCGCTTTGCCGTTCTCCAAAACCGCTGTATCCTCGATCCTCACCCCTCCCCAGCCATTGACATAAATACCCGGCTCTATGGTAAAGACCATACCCTCAGTCATGACATCCCGGGAGCCTTTTCCCAGGCGGGGCTGCTCATGAGGAGCGAGGCCAACCCCGTGTCCCAGTCCATGTCCGAAATTATCCCCGTAGCCTCCCTGATCGATGACCGTTCTGGCAAGTCCATCTGCCTCCTCTCCGCTCATCCCTGCCCTGACAGCGGCGATAGCGGCAAGCTGGGCATGAAGGACTAGAAGGTATAATTTACCAAAAAACTCGTCCTGATTGCCAAGGCAGATGGTCCTGGACAGGTCGCTGGAGTATCCCTCCAATCGAGCCCCCATATCGATGACCACCGGCTCACCTTGAAGAATGGCGCGCTCGGCGGGTTCGTGGTGGGCAAGGGCGGCATTTGGCCCGGAGGCCACAATAATCTCGAAGGGCATGGATTCGCTGCCCTTCTCGCGCATCGATTTCTCCAGCGCCCATGCCACCTCCTTTTCGGTCATGCCCGGGCGGATAGTCGAGGAGACCTCGTCGAATGCGGCATCGGAGATTTCCACTGCCTTGGTAATAAGCTCCAGTTCCTTAACGTCCTTTATGGCGCGCAACGACTCAACAATTCCCTCGGTGGGCACGAGCTTCTTCTTTTTCGCCGCCGCCACAAGCTGATGATGGGTGGCAAAGGAGAGGCCGTTTGCTTCAAATCCTATCCTATCCGCCTCGACAGAGGCAATAAGCTGGGGAAACCATTTCTGTATCTCCCCCTCAATGCGGGCGATGTCAAAGTCGGGCGCCTGATTTTTGGCTTGCTCAGTGTAGCGAAAGTCGGTGGCCAGGATGGCGCTCTTCTCGGATATGAGGAGAAAACCCGCCGAGCCAGTGAAGCCACTGAGGTAGCGGCGGTTCTCCCCCTGGGAGATGAGGATGGCATCCAGTCTCTCGTTCGCAATCTTGCGACGCAGCTTATAGAGTCGATTGCCCATTACTAGTTTGCTCCGAAAATAGATTTATTACGTTCTCCCTTAGCCTGTCGAATGGTCTTTCATGGTTCGACAAGCTCACCACGAACGGTGTATGGCTAGCAAATTTTCATTATTTGGTGATGTGCTAGCGCCCATGAGGATTTGTCTTTTCTGCGACCAATATCTCCAGGGCGGCGATGTATCCCTGCCAGCCTAGCCCGCTAATCTGGCCTGTGGCAATGGGGGCGATTACCGACTTGTTGCGCCAATCCTCTCGGGCGTAGATGTTTGACAGGTGGACCTCGATCACCGGTAGAGCGCTATCAACGAGGGCCTCCCGCAGCGAGTAGCCATAATGGGTCAGTGCCCCGGGGTTGATGATGATTCCATGCGCTTTCGACGATTTGGCTTGAATAAAGTCGATTAGTGCACCCTCGCTGTTCGACTGGAAGGCTAAGACCTCTACACCCAGCTCCTGTGCCCTTTTCTTCACTAAAGAATCGATCTCGGCGAGGGTCTTGCCACCGTATAGCGCTGTATCTCTCTTGCCCAGCATAGTCAGATTCGGTCCGTGAATCAGCAGGATTTTCATCGGTCTTTTTCTCCTTCGTCTTTCTCTGCCCTGGGGTGGGCTGCCAGATACACCTTGCGCGCCTGACTCTGGGTAATGTGGGTGTAGATCTGGGTGGATGAGAGGTTGGCATGGCCGAGAAGCTCCTGAACTACCCGGAGGTCGGCACCACCGTCGAGCAGGTGAGTGGCAAAGCTATGGCGCAACAAATGGGGGTGAACCCGTTTATCAAGCCCTGCTTTGGTGGCATATCTTGCCAGCGTCTTCTGCAGGGCGCGCTTAGAGAGCCTCTTCCCGTATCGATTGAGGAACAGGGCTTCAGTCCTTGACTTGCCGAGAAGCTGCGCGCGACCTTCACGAATATAGAGGTCGAGGGCTGATGCCGCCGGCTTTCCAATGAGCACTATTCGCTCCTTGGAACCCTTGCCCCACACGCGGATCTCCCGTACCTCAAGGTTTACATTGCTTACGTCGAGTTTCACAACCTCGCTTGCCCTGAGGCCAGAGGCATAGAGAATCTCCAGCATCGCTCTGTCCCGCTGCCCCAGAGGAGTAGAGGTATCAGGTGCTTCTATTAAATGAACAACCTCTTCGCCGGAGAGGAACGATGGCAGCCTCTGTTCCAGCTTTGGCGATGAGACGGTAGCCAACGGGTTTGAGGAGATGAGGTCCTCCCGTATTAAATATCGATAGAAGGAGCGCAAAGCGCTCATTTTGCGTGCTACGCTTGTCTTTTCGAATCCATTCCCGACGAGGGAGGCGATATAGCGGCGCAGCAGGTAGCGATCCACCTCATCAAGCGTTGTCACCTTCTCTGTGCTGAGGAACTCCAGGAAGTGGCGAAGGTCATGGACGTAGTTGCGCACCGTATAGGGGGAGGCATTGCGCTCCACCTCAAGGTAGCGAATGTAACTGTGAAGCAATCTGTCCGTGCTTTCACTGTTGTACAGAAGGGGGATCATACCTTGACTGTCTCCTTTTCTATCTCGTCCAGGCTGACGCTCGCCTCGCATTTAAGGCATTTCGCTCTATTTTTGCCCCGTATCACAAGCAGCCCTCCGCACTGGGGACAGGGCTGAGGAATAGGCTTATTGCGGGTGGCGAAATCACAGTCCGGGTAGTTGGCACAGCCATAGAAGACACGCTTTTTCTTGCTTTGCTTCTGCACCACTTCACCACCACACTTGGGACACTTGACGCCAGTCTTGACTAAAAACGGCTTGGTATTCTTGCATTCCGGGTAGCCCGAGCAGGCGAGAAACTTGCCATAGCGCCCCCACTTGACGAC
>CAZYLE010000012.1:0-4949 GCA_964648675.1 uncultured Dehalococcoidales bacterium | reverse complement strand
AATTCGCTGATCTGCTACCTTAAGGGTCTTTTCAAAGGGGTCGTAGAACTCTTGAAGAAAAGGAGCCCACCCCCTCTCACCTTGGGCGATTTTATCCAGCCCATCCTCCATCTGAGCGGTGAACCCAAGGTCAACAACATTGGGGAAATGTTCGGTGAGGATGTCGGTTACCACAAAGCCGAGTTCAAGGGGGTGAAACCGCCCATCAATCTGCTCGACGTAGCGCCTGTCCTGAATCGTGGAGAGGGTCGGGGCGTAGGTGCTGGGGCGACCGATCCCCCTTTCCTCCAGCGCTTTAACCAGGGTTGCCTCACTGTAGCGGGGCGGAGGCTGGGTGAAATGCTGCTGGGGCAGCAGGTCCAGAAGTTTTAAAGCTTCGCCCTTCACTAACTCAGGCAGGGGGGCCTCCGCCTTTTCATCCTCGGCCTCATCCTTACCCTCGCTATAGAGGATTGCGAAGCCGGGGAACTTGACAACCGAGCTCTTAGCCCTGAAGAGATAGGACTTTCCATCTCTGGCCTCTATATCCACCGATGTGGTATCGAGTATGGTGGGCGACATCTGGCTGGCAAGCATTCGTTTCCAGATGAGTTCATATAGCCTGAATTGGTCCCTGTTGAGATGGCGCTTGATCAAGGCCGGCTCTCGCCTTATCGATGTGGGACGGATGGCCTCATGGGCCTCCTGAGCGCCTTTCGCCTTCGTGGTGAAGATGCGGGGTCTGGTGGGGAGGAATTTGTCCCCGTATTTGTCCTTGATAAAGGCGCGAGTTTCATTCAATGCTGATGGGGCTACTCGCACCGAGTCGGTGCGCATGTAGGTGATAAGCCCCACTGACCCTTCCTCGCCGATGGGCAAGCCTTCATAGAGTTGCTGGGCGATGGCCATGGTGTGCCTGGCGGTGAAGTGGAGTTTGCGCCACCCCTCCTGCTGGAGGGTGCTGGTGGTAAAGGGTGGCGCTGGCTGACGAAATGCCTCCTTCTTTTTTACCTGTGACACAGTATAGCTGGCATTCGTAAGCTCGGAACATAGCTTCTCCGCCTCTTGCTCACTGCCAATCTTGATTTTCTTGCCACTGGCGAGGCCGATGAGAGACGCTATAAAGCCTTCTTTGGTAGCTGACTTTTCCAGCTTGGCATCGATGGACCAGTACTCCTGTGGAACAAAGTGCTGTATCTCTCGCTCACGGTCAACGATCATTCTCAAAGCTACCGATTGTACTCTACCTGCGGAAAGGCCACGCCTAACCTTGCGCCACAGGAAGGGGCTGAGCTTGTATCCCACCAGCCTATCGAGGATCCGGCGTGCCTGTTGAGAGTAGACCAGGTCCATGTCGATGTCCCTGGGATGACGGAATGCCTCTGCCACTGCCTCGCTGGTGACCTCATGGAAAACCACACGCTTTGCGCTATTCAGCTTGGCTGCCTGGACCAGATGCCACGAGATCGCCTCGCCCTCACGGTCGGGGTCGGTAGCGAGATATACCGAGGAAGCTGTCTTTGCTGCCTCTTTTATCTCATTTACTACCGTTCTCTTGTCCTTGGGAACCTCATACCTGGGGCTGAAGCCTTCTTTGACATTCACTCCTAATCCCCACTTGGTCAAGTCTCGTACGTGGCCAAGTGAGGCTTTAACGCTGTAGCTCTTTCCCAGCATCTTGCTCACCGTTCTTGCCTTGGCAGGCGACTCCACAATGACCAGTTTTCTTGCCATTACTCGACCTTAACCCGGTAACCCTCTCTTGCCTCACGGGTAATGATATAGTTCATGCCGCCAACCTGTCTTACTGTCCCCTTTAGCTCCATCATCGCCAGGGTGCTGGAGACGGTGGCGATGGGGAGTCCACACTGGCGTCCTACCTCATCGATGTGGGTGGGCTCTGAGGAGAGGTATTTCATAATCAGGGATTCAGTGTCGGTGGTGGGAATCTGCTCTGTCATCTCCAATTGCTGCGCCACGATAGTGAGATTAAGTTCCTCGAGGATGTCGTGGCAATTCGTTACCAGCTTTGCTCCCTGCTGAATTAGTTGGTTGGGTATGCTGCTCGCCGGCGACAATATGCTACCGGGTACGGCGAAGACATCTCGATTCTGTTCCAGGGCCCAGTCTGCTGTGATCCGAGCACCGCTTCCCACCCCTGCCTCGACAACGAGCACACCGAGGCTCAGTCCGCTCATAATCCTGTTTCTTCTGGGGAAATTCTCCGCTTTGGGACGGGTACCTAAAGGAAATTCGCTTACCAGGGCGCCTCGCTCCATAACCTGCCGGGCCAGTTTGACATGGTCACTGGGGTAGACAACATCCAGCCCGCATCCGAAGATGGCGATGGTCCTTCCCCCGGCATCTAAGGCAGCACGGTGAGCGGTGGCATCGATCCCTTTAGCCAGGCCGCTAACTATGGTGACCCTATTTCGTGCCAGGTCGCCGGCGATCTGCTCGGTGACCTCCCTGCCGTAGTAGGTGGGACGGCGAGTGCCTACAACGGCGATAGACAAATCATCCTCAGGGGAAAGGGAACCTCTGATATAGAGAACTGGAGGGAGGTCATATATCTCTTTCAGTCTTGATGGATACTCCTCATCCTTCCATGTGAGCGCTTTCACTTTGTAGCGCTCCAGTTTCTCCAGCTCGGCATCGGGGGAGATCCTGGGGCGCTTCGCTATTATCGCATCGACGGACCGGTTATCGAGCCCAGCCGTCTGAAGCTCTTTGGCGCTGGCATGCCACGCCCTCTCCATGTCGCCGAAGTACTGCTCCATCATGGAAAACTTGGCTCGCCCGATCCCCGGTATCAGGGTAAATCCTATCCAGTATTTAGTGTCGCTCATAGGTCAGTGCATTCTATCATAGTAGTTAAGGCAAGACAAACACTCGTAATTGTTGTTTTGAACCACCTACCCGTCATAACCACAATGTCATTGCGAGCGGAGCGAAGCAATCTAGTCTCTTACCACCGCCTCCCCAAGATTGCTTCGTCCTCTTCGCTTCGCTCAGAGCTTTGGCTCACTACGCTTCTCGCGATGACAGCTAAAGTGAGTGGTGCCTCAGGTCCTTGCTAAGCGATATTGTCATTCTAACCCGGCACAAAGTGAAGGGGAAGAATCTCGGTGGGTGGATTATTCCGACATCAAGCGCCGTTCGTCGCTGAAATTATGGTTTAGCAAAAGCGTTTAATTGAACTCCCCGCCGGGACGGGCAGCATCGCTTGGGATAGATGGTGCAACAGACGACAACATGTCATCTATCCAGCTAGACGTAATAAAGGCATTCTGATCCTGTAACCCGGTGACATGCCTATAGGGGGAAATATGGAGCATATCAAGCAGACAGTCTGGAGGAGGAGGGTGGCGAGGTCTGAGCAGTGGTCTTAATGAAGGCTTGAGCTTGCTTGAGCTTGGCGACATAATCCCTGTTCTGTGCCTCCCACCGCTTTATTATCCTGTAACCCATTATCCTGATGCCAAAATCGCTGATTCGCCCCTTAAGAAGCAGTTTGGTTGCATTATAGCGGGAGTAAAAGTTTTTCAGCGCCTGGACAGTCTGTCTTTGCATTTCAAATGGCGACATGTTCTCAGGCCGGTGGACCACATGGCCACCATCAAAAAGCTCCCAGTCTGAAGGGAACTTCCTTACGGTAAACTGCTTGGCATTCTTAACCGTAGTGTATAGCTTGCTGCCAATAAGTGGAATCAAGATACTCAACTGAAGACTGTCGAGTCCCAGTTTGTTATAGATATCGGAGTAGCCCTCCGAAATAAACATGCCGTGCACCTTGATGCCATATTTGTGGAGCACCTCAATGCAGGTTCTATTGTCCTCAGGGGTAAGCTTTTTATTATAGCGCTTCAACGTCTCAGCGTTCAAGGACTCGAAGCCGATAGCCAATTGATTACAGTTTGCTTCTGCCATCAGTTCCACCATCTCCTTGTCCTTAGCGATATCTGCCCTTACCTGCGCCATCCATTTCGGTGTTACTTTATGCTCAATCATTTGATTGAGCAGTTCCTTTGTTCTTGCCCTATTGGCGGCAAAGTTATCGTCATAGAAGAAAATAGACTTATGCTTAAACCTTGATAGCTCTTCAATTACGCTTTCGGTACTTCGAAACCTGTATTTTCTGCCAAACATGGGGCTGACAGAGCAGAAGGTACATGCATAGGGACAGCCCCGTGAGGTAGATATCGGTGTGATGGGCATGGGTTTCTGGAGGCCATCTATCAAGGAGAAATCGGGGAATGGCAAATCGTCAAGGTTCTCCACGGGGGTGCCATGTATAATCTTTTCTCCACCGTTGTTAACCAGGTCGGAGATCACCAGCTCTCCCTCTCCTCTTACCACGTGGTCGGCGTAGAGGGCTGCCTCCTCGGGGAGGAAGGTGGCATGAACCCCTCCGGCGATGATCCTCCCTTTTGGGTTAAGTTCCCTGAAACGCTTCGCTATCTCGTAGCCACGGGGGGCGGTGGATGTCATAGTAGAGATCGCTAAAATATCTGATTCCTTGATTTTGGCGTAATCGATCTGTTTGATGTTTTCATTATAGATGGTGACATCATGTCCCTCGTTGCTCAGTATAGTGCCAATGTAGATTGGCCCCATAAGAGGCAGGTGTTTCATAAAAGCGCTGTAGAAATTGTAGAAGGGCGCTTTCGGCTCTACGATTGAGATTTTCATACTTACGGTTTTCCCCCCCAGTTTATTTGCGGTTTAATTCATTATAGCATAGTAGTAAAGCGAAGGCAAAAAAGTGTGCGCGGGGTGCACTATCAGGCCTTTGCTGCAGTGGCTAACCTTGTTTAGGACGAGCGTCGCAAATGTAATGTGATGTTGCATCAATCTGGCCGATATCAGCATGGTGGAGAGGGAAAGCACCAAGTATAAGCTAAACAGGCCAAACAAGCGGAGAGGGTGGGATTCGAACCCACGGTCGCCAAAGGCGACACGCGCTCTCC
>CAZYLE010000011.1:20945-21281 GCA_964648675.1 uncultured Dehalococcoidales bacterium | reverse complement strand
GCAATTATAAATCCACTAGATATAAAATACCAATCGATTGTCAACAAGGACCGCCTTTTAAATACTGCGGCGCAATATAAGGGTGACGGCCGCTATGCCGAAATCGCCGTCATCATCGATGGAGGCCTGGAAATAGCTGGATAAATAACCACTGAACTCCCTGGTGATATTGACCGGTTACAATAAACGGAATACACTACGATTCCCCGCTCCAGGTTATACGATATTTAGTTTACTATGCCGCTTAATGCAAATCATACGGCACTTGAAAAGAGCCGATTATTGATGTATGTATAAAGGGACATATGCCGGAGATATCTCGATAAAGCCGGCTAC
>CAZYLE010000011.1:19933-20935 GCA_964648675.1 uncultured Dehalococcoidales bacterium | reverse complement strand
CGAAATAAGAATAGCGCTGCCGATGCTGAAGAAAATCGCCAACAGGCATGGATTTGCCATCGACGAGGAAAAGATCGAGCAAACGCACCTGGAGATGTACAAGGAGACCAAGGAATGGCCCAAGGACCTCCTCGAGGCCCTAAAAAATATGGGCTATGAATTTGAGGTCATCAATTCATCCGAGGTCTGCCGCGTCCGCGTGTGGCAACTGGCAAAATGACCAAATACTCCTAGCACCGAAACCATTGCATGAGAACCAATCCAAGCATAAGCGCGAGAACACTTTGATTACAAGCTTTACTTGTGGAGGTGTTACTATGTAGAGACTAAGACCGGTTTTAGCGCTTGCTTTCCAGGCGATGGCGGCGGCCAGCATTGCCCTGGCAGTGCTGGAGGTTGGCTCTTTTGAGCTCTATGTTATTCTCCTCAGCGTTGGGCTATTCGCACTTACCATCGGCACGATCATGAAGTCGCAAGGGGTGGCATAGGCAGCACGCTGGTCAAAGCGAAGCGAGTCTGGCAGGCGGCAAACTCAGCCCGCTACTTCTTACTGACCGGGAAACGGACCTCGGTAAGCAGTTCCGCGGGAGGGGTGTATGCTGGATCGGTGAGGTAGACCTCCTCAGAAGGGCCGACAATCTCGTACCCGTTCTCCATAATCCACCCAGCAAGAGCGCCGTACACCGCGCTAACCTGGTCAAAGGGACCCTTGTGCATGGTGCAGGCGACATCTACTGCCTCCACCCTCTTGACCCCAAAGCCCTGCTCATCTGGCCCGCTGGGAGCTACATCGCCGCCTATAGGGCATCGGATCTCCCACATTAGCTCCTCGGCAGGCACTTGCCCCGGGCTATTGAAATAAACACCTGAAGGAGGCCCCACTGGCTCATAACCTTTTGCTCGAAGCCAGTCGTACAGCCTGGGAAAGGTTTCAGTTAGCTGGGAGTAAGGGCCTTTCTTTGAGACGAAGGCCACCGTCATCGCGTTCGTGTTGCTTACTAT
>CAZYLE010000011.1:17609-19923 GCA_964648675.1 uncultured Dehalococcoidales bacterium | reverse complement strand
AAATGTAACCGCGCCCCGCTGTCAACCCCTGGCCCTTCTCTACCATTGGTTCGATTTACGCCTTTTCGCCCGGCTTATAGGTGTTCGTCTGCAGCGAGGCGATGGAACTCTTGCATCGTTGACACTCTATTGCTATAATAATTGCTGTAAATTTAGTGAAAGCTGTATAGACGGGTTAAAAGACATATAAAGGGTCCCATTCATTATGAACGTTAGCTACACCATAGCCTTGAGGTGGCGCTCGACGAGAAAAGGCGGGGGCAAATAACTTGAAGCTAGACCAGGTCATAGAATTATGTACCCTCTGCGCCAAGGGTGAGGCAGCCGAATATGGGGAACGATAAGGCGAGGCAGCCCAAAGCTGCTAAACCGCGTGTAATCTCTGGGACATTTAGACCGAAGAAATTCGCTGACCACACCAACTCTCCTTACCTAATCAAGGAAGAGCCTCCCACGTACTATCCGCGGCAAGTCGGGGAAACGCTGGACACGGTCATTCTGGAGAACGCGGTCCGTGATCGGCGAAACATCCTGCTTATTGGCGAAACTGGCACGGGCAAGTCTCATGTCCTGCGACTAACTGCCTACAAATTAAAGCTTCCCTATGTCAGGGTGCAGCTTTATGATGCAATAAGCCCTGAGGACCTGTTCGGTTCCTGGATTCCCTCGGGAAAAGGGGGGTTTGCCTGGCAGGACGGCGTCCTCACCCATTTCATGAGGCATGGAGGGATGTTTGTGGCTGACGAGTTGAATGGGGCAAAGCCGGGATCGAACTTCGTGTTCCATTCAATCACAGACTACGAGAGAAGGATGACGCTAACGCAGAAGGATGGTGAGGTCATCTACGCCCACCCTGATTTCGTTTTCTGTGCCACAATGAATCCTGAATACGAGGGAACCAAGCCCCTCAACAAAGCGCTGTTCGACCGATTCAGTATTGTGCTGGAGTATGACGGAAATCCTGCCGTCACCAAGATGTTCCCCCCCGAGCTGATTACCCTCAAGGAGAAGATTGATGAGGCAATCAGGGCAGGGGAACTGGAGGGCGTATGCTCTATTCGAGGACTTCAACAGTATATGAGAAATGCCGAGCTATTCGGGAAAGATGTGGCCAAGAATATACTCGTCCAGAAATTTGAGGGAATCGGCAAAGAAGCGGTTGCCGACATAATAGAGGCAATCGGCTTATGAAAGAGCAAACCGTCGTAAAGAACCTGGAGTCGGTTGGCAGAATCATAAACCGGGCTCTCTCAGGAAAAAGTACATCGGTTAAGATAGGGCGCTTTTACCATTTTTCCTCCCCGGTCTCTACCGACGGCAAAGACATACAGCTCAACGTCGTCTTCCCCAACAGCGATAAATTATCCTTCAAAGAAAGGTGCGCCATCTGGAAAGGATGGAACTACCACGCCCTTGGGCACATCCTGTTTACCGAAAATACATTTAAACTTCAGGGGAAGGAGAAGGAAGCCTTCGATCTTCTTGAGGATGCCAGAATTGAATGGTTGATGAGCTATATTTTCCCCGGAACGAGGAAGTATTTCGTCAATAACCTGGTAAGAATGGAGCTAAATGACCCCGTTGTCTTGTGGAGCCGCAGACATCTGCTCCCGGTCAGGGTTCGAGAGCCCGACATCGTGCCACGAGCTATGGACATCATTGATGCTTACATCTACTCCAAGACAATAGAAGAGAGAGAAACCCTGGCGAGGGAATTCGCATCCCTGGTCTTGCTCAGCGATATGTCGCGTCGGCTCACCGGCGATATTGAGAAGCTGGGCAAGGTCCGCATTGAAAAGATGCCCGTAGATGAGGCGCTTCAGAGAGAAATCCAGGAAGCCCTTGAAGAGTTCCAGAAGAAGGCCGAAGAGGAGCAGGACTCAGCTACGGAATCCAAAGCATATGACGATCTACAAGATGCCGCCGAAGAAGAGGAGCTTAAGAAGGACCTGGAAGATGCTGCCGAAACCGAGTTGGAGGAAAAGAAGTTCTCCGAACTCGGCACCACTGAGATCAAGGAATACAAGGTAAAGCCGGACCCAGTCCTGGTGCGGCAACTGTACCAGATATTCAACAGGATGAGAATCTCCACCGGCAGCTATTATGAGAAAAGACTGCTTGCCGGCAGAGTTGACCCTCGTGAAGCGATGAGATATACCTGGAGCGGCAATCCCAGGATCTTCAAGCGGTTTGAGGAGGACCAGCTTGATGAGGCAAAGCTAGCACTGGCACTGGTGCTGGACAAGTCCGGGTCGATGGCCAGCACCGATTCGGAAGAAATAACCAAGAAAGCGGGCTGTGCTCTGGCTTGGGC
>CAZYLE010000011.1:17181-17599 GCA_964648675.1 uncultured Dehalococcoidales bacterium | reverse complement strand
CGCCACGCACTATCATCGCTTCCTGCACGGGGAAGCCGTGGCCTGGGGGATGCTGATCGCCGTGCGCCTGGGCGAGGAGCTCGGCGGCGACGAAAGCGGGATTTGAGGTCATGGTTCTGGCATTCGACAGCCGCTGCCACATTGTCAAAGCGCCACATGAAAGAGGGTTCAGAGACTATAAGTACGGCGGGGGAACGGTCCCGACTCGAGCGTTACTTAAAGCTGAAGGCTTTCTCAATGAGTCCACCCATTCCCCTATTCTGATCCTAATATCGGATGGTGAATTTGACGAATCCGCCCATAAAAAGCTCGAACAAATAGCCAAGAGACTCCACTCTGTTTACGTTATAGCCCTGGGATGGCGCCTGGACCAATGGGATCCGGCGAAAATCAAGCCGAGGCCGGTGAATACAGTTGG
>CAZYLE010000011.1:6948-17171 GCA_964648675.1 uncultured Dehalococcoidales bacterium | reverse complement strand
GTTACCAAAGTAATTGCCGATATAGTCGAGGAAGAAGAGCAGAAGAAAGTCAGAGAGATTGGGCGGGTGTGGTAAGGGGAAAGTTCAGCAACGCCCAGATTTAGGTTCGACAGAGCCACTTAGTGACCCCTAGCTCATCTCTATCATTGATCCCTCGGCGGTCTTGGTTACCTCGATGCGCACCGGAAAGGCGTCTTTCAGTTCCTCTATGTGGGTAATGACCAGTATCTTGTCAAAATCGTCCTGAATGGAGTTTATCGCCTCCACCAGCTTCTCCCTGCCACTGGAGTCCTGGGTTCCAAACCCCTCATCGATGATCAATGTGGACAGCGGCGCTCCCGCCCGCCTGGCCAGGAGCTTGGAGAGGGCGATGCGCAGGGCGAAGTCGATGCGGAAGGCTTCCCCTCCGCTATACATCTCATAGCGGCGCATTCCCAGCTCGTCAGAGATATTTATGTCGAGTGTCTCCATGGGTTCTTCCCTCTTCGCTCTGTAGGCGCGCTGCGTCTCCATCTTAACATGCATCCTGTTATCGGTCATCCGGGCAAGCAGCCTGTTTGCCTCCTCCTCGATCTCGGGGAGTGCCGTGTCGATGATAAGCGCCTGAATACCCTTCTTGCTGAAGGCAGCAGCCAGCTCATCATATATTTCCTTCTCTTTTAAGAGACCCTCCAATTCAGCCCTCTTTACCTCCCTGCTTTGCTCCATAGATGCGCAGCGCTGGAGCTTCTCCTGTACGGCACCTAAAATCTGTCGAGCCCTCGCCTGCCGCCCAATCATATCATCGAGGTTCTTCTGAGCGCCACTCAGACCAGCTTCCAGTTCGGGGAAGCCGGCAAGCTCAGCCTTGAATGATTCTCTCCTTGTAGTATCGCCCTCAAGGGTAGACCGCCAGCGCGCCAGGGCCTCTTCTGCCCTCTCCAGCGCTTCCTTCTCCTGGGGAAGAGAGGCCTCCGCTTCTTCGTGGTCTTTGTTCAGTGTTTTCTTTCGACTCTCGCACTGCGCCTGCCCCTCTCTTATTTTCCCCTCAAGCGTGCTTATTTCGCCATTTAAGGCCTTTAACTCGCTCTCCAGGTGTCTCGCTTCATCTTCATAATTACGGAAGGCTTTTTTCTTCTCCTGGCCCTCCACCTCGTAGTTCTCCATAATCCTCTCCCGTCCCTCCACCCCCAGCTCGGTACCACACAAGGGACACTTCGCTTCCTCCTGGGCCAGCATATCGATCTTCCCTCTAAGCTCTCGCATCTCTTCTTTCAAGCGGGCATTGGTCGATGTGAGTAGATGGATTCGATTTGACTTCTTCTGCGCCGATTCCCTCTTTTCCTCCAACCCCTCCCCCGCCTTAACCAGGTCGGCTAACTGGGCATCGACTTTTCCCATCTCCTGCTCATAGCCCCCGAGTACTTTCTCGTATCTTTCCACCCGCTGGCGGTGTTCTCGAACCTGACCCTCAAAAGAACTTATCGTCTCCTGTGCCTGTTTGATACGTCCCTCTATCTCCCTCAGTTGTTCCCGCTTGATATCCAGTGCGCTCTTCCGCCTTGCCAGGTCATTCACCACCTCCTCCTGCTTCCTTCTCTCTCTTTCTTGTTCGGCGATCGCCTCTACTACCTCACGGAGCTGGGCTTCGTACTCCCCTTTGTGCACCAGCTCCTCGTCTATTGTTTTTATCTCACTCTCCAGGACCTTTTCCCTTCCCTCTACCCAGCGGGCATGACCCTTTGCCCGCTCCTCCAGCCCATCGTAGCGTGATAGGGCCAGGATGTCAGCCAGAATCTGCTTGCGCTGCGAGGGCAGCTTTTTGGTGAACTCATCGGCACGCCCCTGGAGGAGGTAGGCGCTATTGGTAAAGGTATCGTAGTCCATGCGCAGGATTTCGATAATGCTCTGTTCCGTCTCCCGAATGGAGTTGCCCGCGATCGACCTGAACTCATGGCCAGCGGCTATCTGGAGGTCAAGAAAGGGATGCCCCGCTCGGCTCACGCCTGGCCTGGTCCGCTTGCGGATAACCCGGTAGTGCTCCTGCTCAAGAGCGAACTCGAACTCCACCGCCATCTCCGTCCTGCCCAGGTGAATCAGCTCATCATCGGTCTTTGCCCTTGCTTTTCCCCATAGAGCCCATGTCATAGCATCAAGGAGCGCTGACTTCCCATTGCCGTTGTCACCACAGAGGCAGGCTACATGAAGCCCTTGAAAATCGAGAGGCGAGACATTGTCGCCATAGCACATGAAGTTTCTGACCGATAGTTTTATCGGAATCATCTTGCAGCTACCCTCCCCTGGTAAATAGGGGCCGCCTTCATTGTTGCATTTCAGGGGGGCCTGGTCAATATTCTGTACTGGTTCAAATAATTATGGGCACAGCCTTTCTTTACCGCTATGCATATTATTTGTCCCAACCAGCCTAAGATGGATATATGAGCGATAGCCATAAACTAACGCCCCCGATTATATCGGGGGACTCACCTCCAAATAGGGCGTCTCGAAGACAATTGGAAGGAAATATTAGCTATGCCAAATATGAACGAAATACACCGGGGGATAATTGGTATCAACAGAGGAAGCGACTAAGAACCCTCAAACACTTCACACTCCCTCTTCGTCTAGACTGGGACGAGGTTGCTATAAGGCAGGCGACTATCGTTGAGGCTCCTTACTCAAAACTACTACCCCACTGATCCCATCCAACGGCCAGGGCATCCTCATCGCCATATGCCTGCTGCATTATGCGGCGAGAATCCTCTCTAACTGCTTCAGCCATCTCACCTTCATAACCCATTGCTTCGATCCACTTCTCCAGGAACATGCCGCCGGGGCTCCATCCCTGTATCACGTCTTTTTCGGGGACCCATGCCCTTGTCGTCGCTCCGAAACTGGCCAGCATCTCAGATATTTCATCCTTCTCTCTATCGTCACAGAAAACACACATCACACACTCTTTCATATCAAATTCTTTAAGTGGCATTCGATCGTACTTGATACACGGGATGATTCCCTGTTCAACGTAGGGATCGAGTCTATTGGCCAGCTTTTCAAGCTCCTCCTTTTCACCCAATACTATCAACTTGCCCCAATGTTCCATATACTCCCTGTTTGTCAGCCGTCTTCCCCTGTACCTTATGTATGTGCCAGGGTCATTGCCGTAGTAGGTTTGATGGGAAAATAACATTACGAACTGTACCTGCGGATCGTCTAGAATCATATCTTTCACCTCCCATTACCGTTGATCTTCGACCAAGGTTATATTCCTGGCAAATCCTTGCCTATCGGACTGGTTACTTTAGCGATGAACAATCGGGACATTTAGGATTAGAATTAAGCTTGACCTCTCTGAACCTTAAGTCGTTACCATCAAAGATCAATAGCCGGTTAGTCAACAGTTCTCCAATTCCAGTGAGACTCTTTATTGCTTCCAATGCTTGGATGCAACCGATGACCCCGGGGACAACCCCCAAAACAGGGATGGTTGCTGGAGGTGGTGGCTCAGGAAAGATACACCTCAAGCAAGCTGTCTTTCCTGGAATTATCGTAGTCGCCATTCCTTCCATCCCATAGATACCACCGTGAATAAAGGGGATGCCTTTCTCAAGAGCGGCCCTATTCAATAAATACCTGGTATGATAATTATCCACTGCATCCAGGATTAAATCACAGCCGGTTGCAAGTTCAAGAATATTGTCTTGAGTTATTGTCTCAGCTATGGCCTCCACTTGAATACAGGGATTCGCCTGGCGAAGCTTCTCTTCTGCAGACCGAGCTTTCTCCCGGCCTAAGTCCCCGATCCAATGAAGTGTCTGTCGATTTAGGTTGCTCAGCTCTACTGTGTCCCCATCAACAATTCGGAGACATCCCACCCCAGCTATTCCTAGATAGGTAGATATCGCTGTCCCTAGCGCCCCCACCCCAGCAATAAGGATCTTGGCCTGCTTCAGCTTCTCCTGCCCTTCCATTCCGAAGCCCGGGATCCTTATCTGCCTATCGTATCGTTCTTTCTCTTCTTCAGTAAGCATTCGCCTAACACTAACTATAACTGTTGCGACCATTCAAGAAGATCAATGTAAAACATTGACAAAAATGGGGCATCGATTGTCTTTTCCCCAACCTATATATTAGGCAGGGTCTAATGAGATGTGCCTAGCAAATAAACGTACAAAGCACAGGTATGAATCGTCTACAATCGATTCGCTCAAGCACCGGCGAAAGCAGGTAGAATATTCACCTCATCACCATCTTTTAGTGGGGTAGCCAGGCCTTGCAAAGAGCGCATACTATTTCCATTAACGTAGATATCAACAAAACGATGCAGTTCGCCCTCATCTTTGTAGAGGCGCCCCTTCAGACCGGGGAATTTTTTCTCTAATTGGTCAAGACAGCCAGCGATATCCCCGGCTACCACCTCTGTCTCCACCTTGCCTTCGCCAGTCTGACGCAGAGAACCAGACACCCATACCTTTACACCCACAGCTTAGTCTCTAACGTGCCTTTACCAGTTTTCTTTTAAGCAAGGCTCCCACTGCATGAGGGAGTTTCTCCGCGGAGGAACCCAACATCTCAAAACCATCCCCATACAGGCTAAAAGCCCTCCCTGCTTGGCCGACGCCGAGGGTTACCAAATCGACCCCTCGCAGTTGGCAATAATTCAACGCATGGTCAACAGGAAGTCCAACATTCTTAAGTCCATCGGTGATGTGTATGATAAGATTCTGACCCCCGGGAGGCATCCTTAATGCGGCAGCTATGATTGCTTCTCCCGACGGCGTGTCGCCCTCGGGCTCGATAGTGAAAAGCCTATTATTATGGAAAAGATTCTTAATTTGGCAGGTATCCGTCACCTCCCTATATGCCAATATCTCCAGCTTTATGTTTTCTCCTCTCAGGGATGCCGCAAGTGCAGTATAAATGCCTTTTATCTGTTCCCAGAACCAACCTACTGAACCGGAAGCGTCGATGAGAACAATGATATTCCATAGGAAGTTCTCTCTATGATATTCCTTCTGTCTGAAGATCCTGCCTGTAGTGGGGACTCTATACAGCCTTGTAGGATCCAATTTCCCAGCGTCCAACCCACGGTTTATCCGCAAAGTATCCTCCAGCCACAGACGAAATATCTCGGTTAGGCTCCGAACAACGTCCAGATTGGGGTCTTTGTCAAGGGGTTCTAGAGCATTCTCGAAGATTGCGGGGAAAAGGTATTGTGCCTCATCAGCCGCACCCACAGCTTTCAAGGCAGCCTTGATAGCTTCTGTGACCTCCTCAGCTTCGCTAGCGACAGCCTGCTGTATTGCCTCAGCAAGCTCCGTAGAGATTTTAGCATCATCCCCTCCCGAAGTTCCTGCCATAGTTTTAGGCTCCGTCACCTCACTATCACACTCTGCCGCCTTAATCTTGGCTTCCCAATCTGAAAAATGCCTTTCCAACGCTTCCCATAATTCCCGGTAACAAAGAGCCCTGCCTACTGCATCAGCATTCACAATCTCCGGCGTCTTCCTGAGAAGCAACTCCAGAGCCTCCATGTAGTCCTCAGGCATGCTTAGCATGGTGCCGAGCACCTGAAGCATCGACATCTTTTTGCCACAACAAACAGATTCAACCAGCCTCTCACAATCGGGAGTCTCCAGGCAGTCATCTGAAAGCTGAAGCAGTTCCTCCATGTCCTCGGGGCTCATATCGGGGTAAATGACATCCAACATCAGATAGGTCCAGATGCCAAACAGGCCTTCTGGAGTGGCCATACTCTCCGTGTAGTCCTCCTGGTAGTTCTTCTGCCACCATGCCCGTGACTTCTTGACATATTTGCCCGGAACTCCTCTTCTAATGGCCACACCATCAACGTGTATGTCCTCGCCTGCCTCAAAAAGCTTGCCGAGGAGGGTTTTTTCTTTCATTCCAAGGAACGTATGCGACAAATAACCCCAAGCGTGCTCACTATCCTCCATGTAATGAAATGCCTCGTGTACATTAAGTCCCACCAGTATATCCATCGTCTCGGCCGGTATTGGATAGTCCCCCTTGGCCAAGATGGCCGGCAACTCTATCTTCTTTTCAGAACGGCAGGGCATACCAGCCCACACAACCTCGGCATCAACATCCATCACTGCTACTATCTTGCGCAGAGCGCGTAGAGCGTTCGCCAATTCAACGTAGTCAATGACAGACTTGTTCACCCTCCAGTAATCAGAATAGTTCATACTCCTCACCTTCCGTCTCCGTCTCACCGCTTCCAAAATGGAGGGCCACGAGACAGGACTCCAATGCGTCTTTGCTAATGTGCAGGGTATAGGTAAAAGCCTCCCTAAGAGTAGCCCCCGCATTTACCAACTCGCCTACCATTAGACTATGTCGGGTAGATATCGCCAGCGGGTTCCGTGGGTCATTTCGCAAGCGATGTACAACCCTAATAATCTTATCTGCATCCTCTCCAGAGACCCCGGTTTTCAGCACCAAGACCTCCTGCTCCGTAGCGGGAGGCAAGTAGTCCAATCGGATAGTGTAGAACCTATCTCTAAGAGCAGCGTCCAGAACCTCCGTTCCGGTGAACTGCGGCCCCTCATTGAGGCTAGCAAAGAATATGACCTCCTCTGCTACCTCGGCCAGCCCCAGCTCATCCACCCAGATGTTCCTATCTTCTCCAAGAACAGAGAAAAGCTCATTTAGGGCTTTGGGATGTTCAGGACGGTTGATCTCCTCCAGGTGCACAGTACATCTGGGTGTGCTGATAGCCTGAGGGAAGAGAAATTCCTGATAGTATGTGCCGTCCTCACTGAGCCTCTGCTGTCCAAAGAGTTGCCCTGGCTCGGTGAGAAGGCCAACCTGAAAGATTGTCAATGGGCGGCTGTAACGAGCGGCAAACTGCCTAACCAAGCTTGATTTACCGCACCCTTGCCTTCCCGCAACCAGAACATTCACCGGGTGCTTTCTGCTTAGCTCATCCAGCCTTTGTAGATTTACAATAATACTTCTAGGCATAAAAAAGTATGGGTCAGCCTCAGGAACCTTTTGCTGCTTTTTGAACTCTACCGTCATATTCTAACTCCAATCTAGGTTTATACCAGCATTGAGGATCGCCCGCCATAATATCCCCAGTCAGACTATAGGCCATTCGTCTACAGCCTCCGCAGACAAATCTTAACTCGCACTTGCCGCACCTACCTTTCAACTTATCTCTATCCCTTAAGCGGTTAGCCAGCTCAGAATTGTGCCATATCTCGCTCAGCTTCTGCTTTCGTAGATCGCCTATCTCAAGTTCAGGAGTTATTATATCCCCAATCACCACCTTACCCGAGGCGTTTATGATATACTGCCAAATGCCACTAATGCATCCAACAGGGGTGTCGGTAAAATCACCTATTGTATTTGGGTCAGCCGCTACTTTTAGAGCATAGCAATCCTCGCAGATTTTGTATCGGTCTTCAAACTGAATTTTCGTCCATCCATATATATTCTGTTGCTCAACCATATACCTTTGCCAGTCCCTGACCTGCTCTCTGGTCAACATCAAGTCCTTTTTCCCCTTCCACCTTCCGCCAGGGAAAAGCTGCACCATGCAGATATCAACACCTAAATCCATGGCCATCTTTATCATCTGGGGGATTTCATTATAATTCACCTGAGAAATGGTAGCGATCCATATTACGCTGCTAATACCGGCATCCACACAGTTCTTCAGTGCCTGGATGCACTTGTCGAAAGTCCCTGCCCCTCTGTTCCAATCATGGCTCTCCCTCAACCCATCGACACTTACCTTTACTTGAGAAACGCCCGAGTTCACTAATCCCCTCACATATTTACGGTCAAGCCATTGACCATGCGTATTCAGAGCCACAAACATGCGTTTGTATCTGGCGGCATAGTTCATTACCTCTAGTAGGTCCTCCCTTAGCGTCGGCTCCCCACCCCCGAACACTATCGCCTGAGTGCCAGCCTCAGCTATGTTATCCAGAAGGGCATAGACTTCTTGTGTGGTCAATTCATCTTCCCAACGCTTCGAGGAATCAGCGAAGCAGAACTTACAGTGTAGGTCGCACTCTTCGGTGATACTATACCAACAGGTCAGGGGTTTTGCCTCCCTGACCATCCTGCAGAATTTCTCTCTAGTGATGTTCAGAAATTCCTGGGGTGTAAGACCTTCTATCATCCCTGCCTCAACGCCAAATACTACCAGAGGTCAACAATCTGCGGAAGATTACCTGCCTTTTCGAGCATTATCATATAATAACTGCTACTATATTATGATATTACGACAGACCCACGAAGTCAACAATCGCCTTTAGCGGCTGGCTATACTTTTATCGGTGCAGAAACTATACTACTTGGCACGGGATTACCGAGGGGTCTGTCCCCTCATTCGCCACTGATGAGACCAAGCGTGGCAGCCTCAGGACAGGGGTGCACGCGGGAACATGGGAAAGCGCTAAGAAAGGGGTGCAACATGACTCTAGTGGTAGCATTGCAGGCAAGTGACGGCATCGTGCTCGCCGGTGATAATAGGGGGACATTCGGCGATCCCCGTGGCTTCATGGCTGTCAGCGACGTGCGTAAGAAGATATTCAAGCTAAGCGACTATTGCGGGGTTGGAATTGCAGGTCCCCCCGACGTTGCCTCCAACCTCCTTA
Source organism: uncultured Dehalococcoidales bacterium (assembly GCA_964648675.1). Taxonomy (GTDB): domain Bacteria; phylum Chloroflexota; class Dehalococcoidia; order E44-bin15; family E44-bin15; genus DAOUVR01. The sequence goes on along the minus strand of CAZYLE010000011.1, from coordinate 8,559 downwards.
AGAACCTAGAGCAGCAATTAGCATCCCAGAACCTAGTTTACGCTGATGACGTCACCCTTTTTCTTCGAGACAGCTTTCGGGCTAAGTACAATGACTGGTTTCAGCAGTTCAAGATACAGGAGCGGCCGTTGATGGGAGTTGTCATCGCCGGCTACGAGAAGGCATTTAGTGGTGACGAATTGGTGCCCAGGATATATACTATTAGCAGCGAACAGGACTACGCCACTATGCTGTGCGACCAAGGCTTCTGCTTGCTAGGACTTCCGCTATTTCCTACATACCTGGTGAACCGGCTGTATGATATAACAGTAACAAAAGAACATGTGATTTCGTTAGCTGAATACATAATATCTGAGACCGGAACCCAAGACCCCAAGGTTGGTGGCCCCATAGGTATCGCGCTTATAACAGCAAATGACGGATATAGAGAGCTAGACGAAAGCGAGATAGCCGACGTTCATCAAAAAAACGAAGAGCAACTGCGTAGATTCAGACAACACTTCGCCGGGAAGTGAGCAAGAGATAAAAACACCGACTGATTAGCCTCGATAGCTGCCGCGCCATGTGAGTTTGATACGAAGACGCATTGCTGAGAACCGTATCGTCGTTAAACCCCATCTGTGCGTCCGCGAGTTTATGCACCGCAGGCTATCGCAGGCTGATACCCTGAGCGCAATACGTACACACTTTCAGCACGGCCTCAACGAATCACGCCGTCATTTTGCCGAATTTGTCCTTGCCGTATTGACAAACTGCCCCATGCCTAGTATGTTTAGTTCCCTATAATCGACGAAGAGCTTCCCATTCTCATATTGAGAAGGGAAACACAGGTAAACAGCGGGATGCCAAACCAATGGTACAAGATTGGGAGGTCTGCTATAGTAGATGAGTTCGCCAATTGACAACCGTCAGTTTATATATCAATCATCCCATAATGCGAAGAAAGGAGAGGGAAAATGGCTGACGATAATGTCGAGTCGCCGCAAGAGAGGAGGGCAGCGGAGCCTTCCAAGATACTAACAAAGCCACTTCCTCAAATCCTGGATGAGTTAGAAGCAAATATCGCGTTGGTTGCCGAAGCTGCGAGAAAGTCCGAGGAAGCAGCCCGGGCGGCGAGGGATGCCGCGGCAGCGGCTACAAAGGCATCTGACGAAGCCGGGAAGAGGGCTGAGGAAGCCGCCAAGGCTGGAGAGAGGGCGGCGGACGTTGCATCCAAAGCGGCGGCAGATGCCGCAGACAAGGCTGAGCAAGCCGCCAAAGAGGCTGCTGACAAGGCAGCAAAGGCGGCAGAGGCAGCGATTAAGGCCGCGGAAGCCGCCAAGGAGGCTGCTGACAAGGCAGTAAAGGCGGCAGAGGCAGCGATTAAGGCCGCGGAAGCAAAGATGAAGGCGATGGGAGAGGAGGCTGCCGCCAAAGCAGATGAAGCCAAGAAAGCTGCCGAGGAAGCCGCCGCTAAAGCGGAGAAGGCGAGCGAGGAAGCGAGACGAGCAGCAGAAGATGCCATCAAGGCGGCTGAGGAAGCGGCCCGCAGGGCTGAGAAAGCAGCGGCAAATGCCGAAGAAACCGCTAGAGCTGCCGAGAGAGCTGCGGAAGAGGCCATGAGAATGGCTA
>CAZYLE010000011.1:6653-6938 GCA_964648675.1 uncultured Dehalococcoidales bacterium | reverse complement strand
CAGGCCATCCAACCCTCGAAAGCCACGGCAAAGCGCACAGACGACAGTATGAAAGCGGCCGAGGCAGCCGCAGCCGCAGTAGCCAGCAACCCAACGGCGGATACAGCGAGAAAAGCTAACGAAGAGGGTAGCGCAGCTAAGATTGTCGCGTCCGCTGCCTTTCTTGCCGCCGAGGCGGTGTGGAGAAAAGCCGATGTAGCTGCCATGAAGGGAGATAATGCCATCGAGGCAGCCGCCAACACAACAGGGGTCATTGCCGAGTGAGGCGACCCCGCAGGCAAGGTG
>CAZYLE010000011.1:2122-6643 GCA_964648675.1 uncultured Dehalococcoidales bacterium | reverse complement strand
GGCCAATGAAGCGGCGGCAACAGGGCTTGAGGTAGCTGACAAGACTTTCAGAGCCGCGGAGCAAGCTGACGCCGCTGGAGACAATGCTATAAGGGCCGCCATTGCAGCCCTGCACCAGATGGTAGGCGGCGCCGCCGACAAAGCGGCAGCGGCGGCGGCGACAGCTCAGCTTACGGCTAACAGGGCGCTGAAAGCGGCTGAGGAAGCCACCACCGAGGCGGTTAGAAGGGCTGAGGAGGCGGCTCGGGAAGCCGCCGAGAGAGCCATGATGCAAGTGTCGGCAAAGGCAGATGAAGCGCTGCAAAAAGCGGAGGAAGCCCTGTCTATAGGAAACAGGCTTAGGAGATTTTTCTACTCCTGGGAGATGATCGCCATCATTGGCGCCATTATCATTGCAGCGGTAGCGATTGCCGTAGGTTTAGTTTCCATCGCTCCGTAGCGAGCCAAGGCCGAGGCTGGGTGCTTAATTCCATGCTTCGATAGTTGCGTCAGCAACCTAGCACATTTCGCTGACAGTCAGCGATATTGCGATCGAAGCGAAGAACCCAGTCGGGGTTCTTCGCTTCGTCATATAGGGACATATCGCCGCTTCGCCGCACTGGCAACTACAGCCGCCTGGCCCGACCGCACGACCAGTCGCTAGGCGATTATGTAATCTTGACCCGCTGTGCTGCGCCGACTAAGATAGTGATGCATGAGGTATTGACATGTTCGAGATTCTGTCGGATAAGCTCAGCAATGTCTTCAGAAAACTGGGAAACAAGGGAAGGCTCACCGAGAAGGATGTCGATGAGGCGCTCAGGGAGGTGAGGCTGGCTCTCCTGGAAGCCGATGTTAACTTCAAAGTGGCAAAGGACTTTATCGGTGATGTTCGCAAGCGTTCCCTGGATACTGACGTACTGGAAAGTTTGACCCCTGCGCAGCAGGTGTTCAAGATCGTCAATGAAGAGCTTATCGCCATTCTGGGTGGCGATCCCAGCCATCTGGTGACGTCAAACCATCCTCCGTCAATAGCGATGCTTGTTGGGCTTCAGGGCTCGGGGAAGACAACCACCGCGGCAAAGCTGGCTCATCACCTTAAAAATTCGGGGCAGCGCCCATTGCTCGTCGCCGCAGACCACCGCCGACCCGCCGCCATCGAGCAGTTGGTCATTCTTGGCAAGCAACTCGAAATCCCAGTCTATAGTGAGAATACTTCAGCAAAGCCAGCCACAGTCTGCTCCAATGCTCTAAAGCGCGCCAGGCAAATGGCCGCCACCTGGGTCATCGCTGACACCGGGGGGCGCCTCCACATCGATGAGGCGATGATGAAAGAGGCAGCAGAGATCAAAAGCGAACTCAAACCCCATGAGGTGCTGCTGGTAGTGGACGCAATGACGGGGCAGGATGCGGTGCGCGCCGCTGAGGAGTTCCACGCTAAGGTGGGGCTCACTGGTCTGATCCTCACCAAGATGGATGGTGATGCCCGTGGTGGTGCCGCTCTATCTATCAAATCGGTCAGCGGTGTGTCTATAAAGTTTATCGGCACCGGCGAAAAGACAGATGCCCTAGAAACCTTTTTCCCCGACCGTCTGGCATCACGCATCCTGGGGATGGGAGACATACTCACCTTCATCGAGAAAGCGGAGAAGACCATACAGATGGAGGAGGCAATAAAATTAGAGAGGAAAGTGCGGCATGCCACCCTTGACCTTGAGGATTTTCTGGGACAGCTTAAGCAAATGCAAAAGATGGGTCCGTTGAGTCAACTGGTGGAGATGCTCCCCGGTCTCTCTTCCATCGCCAGCCGTACCTCAGCAGAGATAGATGACAAGAAAGTAGCAAAGGTTGAAGCGATAATCCTTTCCATGACCCCTGAGGAACGCCGCAATCCGAATATCATCGATGGGAGCAGAAGACGTCGCATCGCCCGAGGCAGCGGAACGACACCGCAAGATGTCAATCAACTATTGAACCAGTTCCGCCATGCACAGAAGCTAATGAAGCAGATGGCCCGGGGTAAAGGCCTGCCGTCCATACTTCGCTAGGGGGATTCCTTAACTTCTCCGACGATAATCATCCACTCATTTCCGATTACAACTTGTGTCAGCTTAACGGGGAGATTTTCCAACCGTTTATCCGCGTGGCCCATAAGCGCAGCTATTACATTAGCTGTCAACGTTTTGGGAATGGGAAGCCTGCCGAGGTAGAATTGTTCAATCGTTATGTTAGGCTTTCCATCTTCAACCCTTATTTTAGCTTCAATGGCCGCCTGCACATCGATAACCAAATCGACCATCACTGAACCCTTTACCACCCCTTCATCGAAATGGACCCTGATATCTCTCATCCGCAGAGGAAGCTGCTCCTCAGTAGCAAGCTCATTTAGTCTAGAGTTTACTTCATCCTCAATTAGGATCAGAGTCACTCTATCCCCTATGGAGGCTTCATCTATCTGCTGCTGAAGCCCTTCGATACTGTCATCCAGATTTCTTGCTTCATACCAGTCCCACTGCTCTGGCGTTGTTGACCATGGTACTGGTGCTGGACCAGTCAAGAGGTATCCAATGACGCCAGAAGCTATCAGCAGCAAAGAAAAGATAGAGCCTAAAGCGAGGAAAGCGGTTCTTAATATGTTCAATTGTTAGCCTATTCGAGGTAATCCTTGAGCCTCTTAGAGCGACTGGGATGACGCAGCTTTCTCAATGCCTTGGCCTCGATTTGACGGATGCGCTCTCTGGTAACGCCAAACTCCCTGCCTACCTCCTCCAGCGTGCGGCTCCGTCCATCTTCAAGGCCAAATCGCAACTGAAGCACCCGTTGCTCTCGGGGATTGAGGGTAGAGAGTACCTCTTCGATTTGCTCCTTAAGAAGCTGGTGTAAAGCCACATCAGGAGGCGGCAAAGCGGTGCGATCCTCGATGAAGTCGCTGAGATGACTGTCCTCCTCCTCACCTACGGGGGTCTCCAGCGATACCGGCTCTTGAGATACCTTTATGATTTCCCTCACCTTCTCTGGTGTGACCTCCATTCCCCTACTAATCTCCTCGCTGGTCGGCTCTCTTCCGAATTCTTGAACCAAGCGGCGGCTGGTGCGATGCAACCTATTAATAGTCTCCACCATGTGAACCGGAATGCGGATTGTGCGCGCCTGGTCTGCAATAGACCGTGTAATCGCCTGTCTGATCCACCAAGTAGCGTAAGTGCTGAATTTGTAGCCCTTTCGATGATCGAACTTCTCTACCGCCTTGATCAACCCAATATTGCCCTCTTCAATCAGGTCAAGAAGCGGCATCCTCTGCCCTAAATACTTCTTAGCAACACTAACTACCAAACGGAGGTTAGCCTCAACAAGGTGCCTCTCTGCCTTGCTGCCTTCCTCCTCGACCATCTCCAAATGTTCTCTGGATTCCCTCTCCCGGTCGCTGAGGAAGGCGACAAAGTCGGGCTCCGACAGAAGGGTGCTTACCCAAATGACGGACTTGCCATTAATAGCCTCCATAATCGCCGGCGCCAATAGGGAACTATTCAATGAAAGGTTTACCAATGCCTTTTCTACATCCAGTACACGATGCCCAGTCCGCTCTGCAATAGCCGTTACCAATCGCTGGTCGAGCGGCCCATCAACAGCGGTACGGAACCCTGGATCGGAAATCCTCATCCCCAGACCTGCCGCGGGAAGCAGCCCAACCTCGTCGGCCACCATATTAATGAGGTAGGAAGATTGGCATATTTGTTCCAGCACGGCAAGCATGATGTCAGCCGCCGAGGGCCGGGTACTTGACCTGGCAAACAAATCATTAGTGATCTTCCTGATATGTCTCGCCTTCTCCATCTTGCTCGCCAAGACTTTCTCCTCACTAGCATTCAGGAGAGATATCCTACCAATCTCACGAAGGTACATGCGCACTGGATCATCGATCATATCCTGTACTTCCAGTTCCCGCACATCTTCTGGTTCCGCCTCATGTTCAATCTCAGTCTTTGTCTCTTCCCTTTCCCCAAACTCGTCAACCCCGTGCCCCAGGCCGACAAGCGCTACATGTTTTAATTCTTCAACCACAATATCATCACTAAGGAAAGCGGCATGAATATCTTTTAGCGGTTCATGCTCATGCTCATGCTCCGCCTCAAGGCCAGAGTCATCCTCTAAATCTTCATCTCCATAATTCGATGTATGATGCTCTCTCCTCTTTTCGTTTCCTCCCAACGTCATTGCTACGCTCCTTTTCGAGCTCTTTTCCCTCCCAAAAGAAGGTTTCTTAGCTCGGTATTTGGTTCTAATGCCTTTTGAAGCAGCGCCTGAACTTCTTTTTTATCGCCCTGAGACTCCGCTTCTGAAATGAGAATTTCCTCCAGCGCTTTCAATCTCCTCAGCCTTTGCTCACCCAGGCGACGAGTGCAGTCTGAAAAGGCGGTCTCAAGTTCCCGATTTTTTGCCGGAGGCAATGCCCTTCCCACTAAGGAGTCTAGATGCTCCCGCAGGCTGACATCGAGGCTTTGCCGCAGCGATTCCTCATCGGTGGAATTACGCCAGGCGATG
>CAZYLE010000011.1:0-2112 GCA_964648675.1 uncultured Dehalococcoidales bacterium | reverse complement strand
TGATGATAGGTCATTGGACTGCTGCCAGGCAATGAAGATTTCACGGTTTTCCGTGCCCTCAAAACAATCGGTTGATAGGCCCTCTCCCCTGTCCCTGAGTTCGGGGTGCTGAAGCAGCAGCGAGAGGTAGTATGTCTCCAGTGGATGGCGAATGGTTTGCGCTGAGGGCACCAATACAATTCTCGTTGACCTTTCCCTCACTGTCGGTTGGAGCTGGGCTGCCCTTCTGGCCAGGGTCTTTTCCTCCACCCCCAACTTGCGAGCGAGCTTATTTAAGTAGAGTTCTCGCTCCACCTTGTCTGCTACCTGTGAGACTAAGGGCAGAAGCTTATCCGCCGCAGCCGCTTTGCCCTCTTCCATATTCATGTCCCACTTTGACGTGATCGCCTCGAAGAAATAGTCCATCAAAGACGAAGCCCCTTCAACCAGCCGTGCCCAGTCTTCGGAGTTCTCCCTAATCACCTCGTCTGGATCCTTGCCCCTGGGCAAGTGTATGATTCTCAGGCTGGCTTGCAGGTCGGAGGTAGCTCCCAGAGAATCAGGTGTTCCGGTTCTCCGCTCACTGAAGGCTTGCCGAGCAACCTCTAAACCCCGAAGCGTCGCCTCATCGCCTGCGGCGTCGGCATCAAGAGCCAAGACGAGGTTCTTGGTTAGCCTCTTTATTATACCCATCTGTTTCTCGGTCAGCGATGTTCCCATAGAAGCCACGACATTAGCCATGCCATACTGATGGGCGATGAGAACATCCATGTAGCCCTCCACAATAATTGCCAAGCCCTGCTCTTTGATCGTGCCCCGCGCTCGGTCCATCCCATATAGAATGCCACTTTTATCGAAGACCGCTGTCAGAGGGGAATTGAGGTACTTGGGGGTGGAGTTATCAAGAGCGCGGGCGCCAAAGCCAGCAACCCTCCCCTTCTCATTCCTTATCGGAATCACCAAGCGGTTTCGAAACAGGTCATGGGCCACCCCGCCTTCCTTTTCGACGACCAAGCCTGCCGACACCAACTCATCCAATCTATAGCCTCGGCTAATTAGGTGCTGACGCAATGCATCCCAGCTATCGGGGCTGAAGCCAAGCTCGAAGCTATCTATAGTCTCTTGTGATATGCCCCGCTCATCTAAATAGCGCCTCGCCATCTCGGCAAGCTTGGCCTCCAGAAGAAGGTAATGGTAATACCGAGCGGCAGCCTCGTTCACCTGGTAAAGCCTTTCCGTCTCCCTATCATCGGCCCGCTCTTTTTGCCTGGTGACCAGAGTTACCCCCGCCCTATCCGCTAAAAGCCTTAGTACCTCACTAAAGCTAATGCCCTCTTTCTTCATCACAAAAGAAAAGATATCCCCCCCTATTCCACAGCTTCCAAAGCAGTGCCAGCTCTGGCGTTCAGGGAAAACGAAGAAGGATGCGGTCTTCTCGGCATGAAAAGGACATAAAGCCTTAAAGTTACGCCCCGCTTTCTGAAGCGTAACATAATCCGAAACAACATCGACGATGTCCAGCCTCTGTTTTATCTCATCGACGACGCTCATCTTAAAAATCCGGTCCCATTGCAACCTCTTCCGCCACCCTTAGGGCATAATTATCGGTCATCCCGGCGATATAGTCCACTGCCTTCCGCTCGGCATTGTCGTCGCGCTTATAGTACTCTTCGGGCAGATTTTCCTCATGCTCCACAAAATACTCGTAGAGCACGCGCACCACCTCCCGAGCGCGCTCCGCCTGATCACTGGGCAACTTGTACACCCTTTCGAATAGAAATTGGCGAAGGATTTCTGCCGCCTCAAGTACCTCAGGGCTCATGCTGATTATAGGCTCTGCCCCATGATCCGCCCCTGTAGCAGCCCAGGAGAAGTCGATCACATCCGAGACTAAGGTATTGATCCTCTCAGAATGTGACCGCCCTAAAACAGCCACCGCCTGGCGGGGAAGGTCATTATCCGAGATTATACCCGCCCTCACCGCATCGCCGATGTCATGATTAACGTAGGCGATGATATCAGCGATCTTACAAACCTGACCCTCCAAGGTCCCCACATCTCCCCAATTCTCACCCAGAATATCAACCCCCGTCTTAGCATGCTTGAGGATGCCCTCCCTAACCTCCCAGGTTA
>CAZYLE010000010.1:18355-21374 GCA_964648675.1 uncultured Dehalococcoidales bacterium | reverse complement strand
ACACGACACCGGCTGACGAAATGCTGTACCTCGGCTTCAGCCGCCAGGACCTGAAGTGCCACCAGGCTCTGGGGGAACTTATTGACAACGCTATTAGCGCGTCACCTGATCTGAGGCACTTTGATATAGAGGTTCATATCGAGAAAAAAGGCGAAGACATTGATGTGTTAGTGGCCGATAATGGCTGCGGTATTTCATTCGATGATTTGCAGTGTCATGTGCTACGTATTGGTGGCAAGGGAAGTCGCTCAGGGGCTCTCAACGAGCACGGTTTCGGCCTTAAGAACAGTCTTTGTGTTTTGACTCAGAACAAGCTTCCCTTCAAAATAGTAACGCGCGATCAGGAGGCTAGCGAACAGGACGTGTATCTCAAGGTGCAAGGCCCTTTCAGTATCTCGATGCATATCGTTGCGGGAACTGAATCGGAGTGGGCCCATGACGTGGCTCGGTGCAACCAAGAGACTGGAACTCGCGTATTCGCTAGGACAAGTATGCACTATCTGCGAAGTCTTTTCCGTGGGAGGGCGAGCTTTGAGGTGCTAATGGAGCGTCTACTTGAGCATCTGGGGGTCATGTATCGCGGCTATCTTGAAGGCACTCGGAGCGAGATCCTGATAAGGTGGCGAGATGTCTCTAGCAGTATCGTTCCGTGGACCGATTGGGTGGTTCAGCCTATCCCGGTTCCCTACCAAAGTGCGCAAGAGCAATGGCTCGAAGTAGATTATGAAGGCACAACGCACCGTGTCTTCTACAAGTGGGGCACTGTCGACAGTGGGAAAGTCGAAGACAGCGCACTCGGCCGTCCGTACCCACTAAAGGTATATTACCAGAGGAATATACAAACACAGGGCGTTGACATTAGAGTTAGGGGTCGTGTAATCCTTCCTCATCAGATCAGCTACCTGTGGCCCGACCGGGCTCCGCACCCTGAAACCAACGAGTTTGTAGGCGAATTGATCATAGACGACCAGATTTTCTCCACCGTGAATAACAAGGTCGAACTTGACCCTAACAATCCGGTTTGGGAGCGCGTTTGGGAACGGCTGCAAGACAACCGATACAGGCCTTCATTCACAGTACGCGGCGCTTCACTAACCGAGGCTGAGATCCGTCGCGGCTTGATGGAAAGACTACGGAATATAGTGCCCGGAAGTTCCACCCAGGGCAATGTTCCTACTTGGCCCGCGGTAGGTGTGGAAATTGACCTAGTCCATAGCATGGCTGATAAAGAGGAGCATGTCTATGAGTTGAAGGCTGGCACGGTTCAGCCAATGCATGTTTATCAATTGATCATGTATTGGGACGCTCGTGTCGAGGATGGTGTACGGCCAAAGCTTGGGAGGCTCGTTGCGAAAGAAGGCAATCAGCATGTCGACCGTCTGATTGAGTATTGGAATCAGAGGAAGGATAAAGGCGGCGAACGATATCACATCGAATTCAAGCGGGTGGAAGAACTCATGTAATTACCCAGCAAATCATCAGGCTAATTGATGGAGGAGATAATGGAACTTCTCCTTGAAACCAATCTGCCCAATCTACTCTTCCAGGGCAAGGTGCGGGATGGCTACGACCTGGGGGGTGACAGGCTGCTAATCGTGGCCACCGACCGCATCTCCGTCTTCGATGTGGTGCTCCCCTGCGGCATCCCCGACAAGGGGGTTATTTTAAACATGCTCTCTGCTTTCTGGTTCGAGAAGACGGCCCATCTTGTGCCCAATCACTTTATTGAGGTGGTGGAGAAGGACGAGCGCCATCCCTATCTGGCGCGGCGCTCCATGGTGGTGCGCAAGGCTGAGCGCATCGATATCGAGTGCGTGGTGCGCGGATACATCTCCGGCTCAGCGTGGGAGGAGTACCGCAAGAGTGGAGGTATCTGCGGCATATCTTTGCCCAGAGGCCTGGTGGAGAGCGAGAAGCTTGCCGAGCCAATATTCACCCCGACGACTAAAGCTGAGACGGGGCATGATGAGCCGATGATTATCGATGAGGTAAAGGGGGTTCTGGGTGAGGCGCGCACCAATGAGCTGGTGGAGAAGTGCATGGCCCTGTATCGCTATGGCCATGACTACGCGCTGGAGAGGGGTATAATTATCGCCGATACCAAAATGGAGTTTGGCTTTGTTGATGATGAGTTGATACTTATCGATGAGCTATTGACCCCCGACTCAAGCCGCTTCTGGGAGGCTAGCCTTTATGAGCCGGGGCACTCTCAGCCAAGCTTCGATAAGCAGCCGGTGCGTGACTGGGCTGTCGCCACGGGTTGGGACAAGCGGCCGCCGGCACCTGCGCCTACCCCTGACGTCATCGAGCAGACGACAAAGCGGTATCGCGAGGCTTATCGTCGCCTTGTCGGGAAAGAGATAGACGATGGACGTGGTTAATAGAGATAGTGTTCAGGACTTCATTACCAAAGATACATCGGTGGTGAGGGAGATCCTTGCGCCGAGAAACTCCTCGCTGCGAAGGCAGAGCCTGGCTGAGGCCAGGGTGGCGCCGGGCAGGAGCACAGAAGAGCATTTCCATCCCAAAGCCGAAGAGATATACTATGTCCTCGAGGGCAAAGGGTTGATGAGCGTCGATGGAGAAGAGAAGGAGATTGGCCCCGGCGATGGCATTGCCATCCTTCCCGGATCACGGCACAAGGTGTGGAATACTGGCCAGTCAGACTTGGTAATACTCTGTTGCTGCTCGCCAGCCTATGAGAATGACGATACAGTCATGACTGAGTGAGTGCCTGAACTGTAGAATAGGTCCCCATTGTCATGGTTCGTTTCAATCAGTTGACACAATTGGCCTTATCCTGGGCTAGTATCTTGACTTTTAGTCGAGGTTCAGGTAAGTTTACGGCACTCGCCAATGGCGAGGTTGGCAGTATTCGTTTCCTCGTACTAGTCGTTAGCCCGCTGTTCTTTTTAAGAGACCCATGTAGATAAAGACCAGAGTGAACTGAAGGAGGTTAGCATGCCAGAGCTCAAGGATGGCTGTGTTAAACCAGCAAAGGGGCAGCTGCTGCAGGAGG
>CAZYLE010000010.1:0-18345 GCA_964648675.1 uncultured Dehalococcoidales bacterium | reverse complement strand
GAGCAGAAGCCGCGCCAGTAGAGGAGGTTAAGAAGATGTTGGCACGTGTTGGAAATGAAGCGATTGATTTCGAGGCCAATGCCTTTGTCGCCGACGTTGGTTTCAAGTCAGTCAAGCTCTCCGACTATAAAGGGAAGTGGATAGTCCTGTGTTTCTATCCCGGGGACTTCACCTTTGTCTGACCTACGGAACTGGCGGCGGTCGCCGCCCTGTACCCGGAATTTAAGAAACTGGGAGTTGAAGTGCTGTCATTAAGCACCGATAGCCGATTCGTCCACAAGATCTGGCAGGAACAGGAGCTATCGAAGATGGTCAGTGGCGGTGTGCCATTTCCTATGCTCTCAGATTCTGGTGGTAAAATCGGCGCGATCTATGGGATATATGACGAATCTGCTGGAGTGGACATAAGGGGTCGCTTTATCATTGACCCGGATTTCATGATCCGTGCGATGGAAGTGCTCACGCCTGAGGTCGGACGGAATCCGGCTGAGCTAATCCGGCAGGTCAAGGCATTCCAGCATGTGGCTGCTACTGGTGAAGTGACGCCATCGGGTTGGCAACCGGGGCAGGTCACACTCAAACCTGGACCGGCGCTGGTGGGCAAGGTATGGAAGGTGTGGAAACCCTGAGCGAGTGTGATACCGGCTCAACCAGTCGTTCCAGCCTGAACCATGCGCCAGACTTTGTCCAGTCTACTCAATAATCCCCTTGGTGCTGGGGACTTCCCCGGCGATTCGTTCGTCTATTTGCGTGGCGGCATCCAGCGCCCGGCCTAGAGCCTTAAAGACTGCCTCTGCCTTGTGATGCTCGTTGATGCCGGAGAGCATCCAGGCGTGGAGGTTTATTTTTGCCTCAATGGCGAAGCTTTCCAGGAAATGGCGCACCATATCGCTCTCCAGGTCGCCGATTTTCTTCCTCTTGAATGGCACCTCGACAACAGCATATCCCCTGCCCCCGATGTCCACCGCTACTAGTACCAGTGCCTCATCCATGGGCACAACTGCATGGCCCATCCTGGTGATGCCCTTCTTATCCCCCAGCGCCTCGCCAAAGGCTTTGCCCAGCGATATAGCGACATCCTCTACCACATGGTGCTGGTCCCATCCGGAGGCGCTAATCTTTATGTCAAATAGGCCATGCCGAGCTAGCTGGGTCAGCAGATGGTCAAACATCTTGCTGCCGGTCTTGATGTCGAATTTGCCCGTGCCATCGAGCAGAAGCTCAATTTTTATCTTGGTCTCGGTAGTCTCGCGGGTGATGCTAGCCGATCTTTTACCCACTGCCTTTTCCTCCTATCTCTCGTAGCGCTTCTATCAGGAAATCGGTGTGCTCTGGCTTGCCCACGCTGATGCGAAGCGAGTTCTTCAACAGAGGGGTGTCGAAGTAGCGAATGAAGATGCCCTTCTTCTGCAACTCTTTGTGGATAGTCCGGGCATTCCCATCAAGCACGGCGCAGTAAATAAAATTCGCCTGAGAAGGCCATGGTTTGAGGAACCGCAGCTTCTCTAGCTTGGCGAAGAGCCGTTCCCTCTCTGCAATAATTGATTTTACCGTATCCTTGAGATAATCAATGTCGGTAAAAGATTCTTTGACCGCAATCTGAGCTGCCAAGTTAATATTATATGGCTGCTTGATCTTAAGAAGGTGTTCAACCAGTAGAGTCGGAAATACTCCATAGCCGATGCGTAGTCCGGCAAGTCCGGCCCATTTGCTGAAGCTGCGCAGCACTATCAAATTTTCGTATTGAGGAACCAGAGGGGCTACGGTGACGCCGCTGAACTCGTAATATGCCTCATCGACCACAACCACCATGCCCGTTTTCATCAGTTCAAGGATATCGCTCTCTGATGCAATATTTCCCGTAGGGTTATTTGGCGACGCGATAAAAATTACCTTTGTCTTCTCGTCGATAGCATTTTTAACTCCAGCGACGTCGACTGTATAGGACTCGTCCCGTGGCACATCGACTATTAATCCACCACAGACCTCGGTGCAAAAGGAGTACATGCCAAAGGTGGGGACGCAGTTAATCACCCTATCCCCAGGACTAAGGAACAGACGCAGTACCAGGTCGATAAGCTCATCACTGCCAGCGCCGGCCAGGATATGTTCTTCTCCGACCCCAACGTATCCTTCCAAAGCCTGGCGAACCTCTCTCTGCTCGGGGTCAGGATAGATATGGTAGAAGGGATAAGCGGCTAGGGCGTCCCTCACCCTTGGCGAGCAGCCATAGGGGTTCTCGTTGCCATCCAGCTTTATGACACCCTCGATGGGGATGCCAGCTTCTTCGCTCAGAACATCGAGAGGGATGATAGGCTGGTAGGCATTGAGGCGCAACAGGTCGCCTCTAATTGCCTTCTCGATGCCCTTATCGGAAGCGTTCATCGCTTATCCCCTCCTTTAGCAAGCCTCAGCTCAACTGAACGTGCATGAGCAGTGAGTCCCTCAGCCCTGGCGATGATGGCGGCTGCGGGCCCCAGCCTTTCCAGTTCTTCACTACTTGAAGACACAACACTGGTGAGCTTGAGGAAATCAGCGACGCCGAGGGGAGAGCTAAAGCGGGCGCTGCCCCCTGTAGGCATAACATGACTTGGCCCGGCAACATAGTCGCCTAAGGTCTCAGGGGTGCTTTCACCGACAAAAATTCCTCCGGCATGGCGAATCTTCTCTATATAGGATGAGGCGTTGCGCACCATAAGGGAAAGGTGCTCTGGAGCGTAAAGGTTCACCAGTTCGATAGCCTGGTCCATCTTAGTAGCCACGATTATCAACCCCTTTTCATCCAGTGACTTGCGGGCAATCTGGGCCCTCTCAAGCCCCTCGAGCTGACGCTCCACTTCGTTGCTTGTCTCTTCGGCCAGCCTGGAGGAAGTGGTTATCAAGATGGCGGAGGAAAGTACGTCATGCTCCGCCTGCGCCAGGAGGTCAGCGGCGCAGAGAGCGGGAGTCGCTGATTCATCGGCTAAAATCACCGTCTCAGTGGGCCCTGCCAGGCTATCGATATCGACAATGCCGAAGACCATCATTTTCGCCAGAACTATGAAGAGACCTCCCGGGCCACACACCTTATCAACCTTGGGAACTGACTGGGTGCCAAAGGCAAGGGCAGCAATGTCCTGAGCGCCGCCTATTTTGAACAGCCTGTCCACCTTGGCTATGTCCGCTGCCACCAGTGTAGGCGCTGGAATCTCGCCATCTCCCTTTGGTGGCGTGGCAAGGATTATCTCATTGACCCCGGCTACTCTGGCGGGTATGGCAGTCATCAACACCGTCGATGGATAGCAGGCGGTGCCGCCGGGCACATAGACACCCACCCGCTCCAGGGGGCGCACGATTTGCCCCAGTCCACCCTCGGTGAATTCCTTGAAGCTGTGGCGCATCTGTGCCTGGTGGAAGGAGCGCACCTGCTCGGCGGCGGTATTAAGTGCGGAGATAAGCTCGTTGTCTACCTTTGCATAGGCTTTTTCGATTTCACCTGTGCTAACCTCTAGAGAAACAAGCGATGCACCATCGATCCTTTCGGTGTAATCGAAAAGGGCGGTATCCCCTTTTTTTCGCACATCAGCGATAATCCTCCTCACTGCCTCCTCAGGAGTCAGTTCCTCGCCAAAGACGTCCTTTATCCGTTTCTTCATGTCAAGGGGGATTTCATCGGGCTCGAAGGGAGAACGCTGCAACAGGGCTTTCGCTTCCGCGAAGTCTCTAATAATCCTCACCTAGATACTCCCTCGCCAGCCCAACAGACTGGCTTACTGCTTTTTCTCTGAAAACGGTGAGTCGCTCAGAGCTGACATACTGGATAACCCACTCTAAATTGGGCTGTATTGAGGAAAAGAACTGCTCCAACTGCTCAGGATCCAATTCTAGCCGAGGGACCAGAAACCTTTTAGCGAAGAAAGGGAAAAGGGCTAGGTTTGGCTCGCGAATTGCTGCGGCGCACACGAAATCTCGCCACTCTATTAAGACATGCCTGTCGATAAAATCGATGTCATCTTCTGGCTCCCAGTCAAAGACGCTGGTTCGAATTGTTTCCATCGCTACTCTACTCTCGCGCTCCCGACGGTCGAGCTCATACTGGATTAGCTTATCGAACATGTTAGCCATTGCATTTTCCCTGAGAGGTGATGAGTCGCTAAATAAAGGCCGATAGATCTCCAATATCCAGATCTCGTCTGTAATGAGATGGGAAAGATAGCCGGCAACGACCGACTTGGTTGCATCGCAAAGCCTCTCTATTTGGGCAAGATGAGGATAGGCCTTAAAAATATTCTTCGTGCCGCTCTCACAGTCTTCTTTAGTAAGGTCAAAGAAGTGAGTCTCTTCTCGATTGAGACTTGTAATGATATGAACATCGGGTAAGGTGGCACCAAAAGCGTAACCCCCCATGTTTTGGTCTAATATGGGATTGTGAAGTAGCTCTGCTGCTTCTTTGGCAATACTTAAATGTAGGCAAAGCGGCGGCATTTCTTCAACCCCGATGCTTTATTCATAGAATATATTTATTCCGTTCACCCTGTCCGCCTTGCGGACTCCGATACTTCGTTCGGAGAGCCTGTCGAAGGGCTATTCATGGTTCGACAAGCTCACCACGAACGGTATCTGGCACAGCCTATTTGTAGCCTGCTTCGCAGCCATGATTCGTGATGGGCATCTGCCCATGAAGGTTTGCCAACTTAGCCTCTATTAGTAGCTGCTTCTTCCATGGTCTTAATGATTTGCTCTATCCTGCCCCTTTTTGGCGGGTCTGATAGAGCGTTGCTATTGCCGACAAGGCATGCTGAAGATTCAAAAAGGGTATCGATAACTCTAAGTTTGTGTTTAATCAGGGTCTTCCCCGTATCAGTGTTTTCGATTAGCAGGTCGGCATCTTCGGGGAGAAATGCCTCGCTAGCTCCCCAGGTGGGGATTATCTTGTAGCGCTCCAGATGATTATCCCTGGCATACTTATCGGCGATGTTCACGTACTCCGAAGCTACCCTAACCGTTGCCAGCAATCGTCCTGCTTGATTCCTGAGTTGATTGACATCGTTAATGGGCAAATCTTCACTGACAACGGCGACAATGGTTACCCTGCCAAATCCCAGGCCCAGAATCTTCTTTACAGGGCTTGAGGGGAAGCGATAAAGGTGGTCTTTGAGCCAGTCATCACCGGTGATGGCTAGATCAAAGTTCTCATTCGCCACTTGGATAGGTATATCTTGAGGTCTGATCACCTTTACACTCGCTCCCTCAATATCTATGGCGGGACGGCGAGTTTTCAATGGCTCAGAATAGTCACAGATGCCAATTCCCGCTTCTTTTAAGAATTCCATAGTGGGACGCTGCTGGTGTCCGTCGGGCAGTGCAAGGCGAATCGCGCTATCGTCCTTAGGCAATTTTTTTAACCTTCCTCCCATGACGGTGGGCAGTGGCCGCTCTTCTTCTGTCTCCACTTCAGTAGTGCGCAGATATATGAGAAGATTGCTCATATCGGCTTTTGCCAGGCTATTACGATTGGCGATTATAACTGCTTTGGAGGTGAGAATTCTGGCCAGAGGGACTAAATTATACTCTGTAAAACTGCCCACGGAGGCTTCGGCGACTATTGCGAGTTCTGCACTCTCTGGTGGATAGACCTCGGCGGCCCCCCATATTGGCAGAATGCTGAATCTCTTCAATCTCTGCCTAAGAGCAAAATATTCGGCCAGGTTTTGATACTCGCTTACGATACGCACCTTTTCAAAGCCATTGTTGATTTCACCAACAGAGGATAGGCCAGCATTTGTGCTGGCAACCACATACAAATCGTTCTTGCCATAGCCCAGCTCTCCCAACTTCACCAGGTCGCCACTGGGATATTTGGCCAGGAGTTCCTCTACCCAGTCGAGGCCGCATATCCCCAAATCATAATTTCCTATTGCTACCTGAATTGGGATGTCCTTCTCCTGAAATACCTTGAGGAGCAGGTGGGGAAATCTGGTACATTTAGGGCGATAGGAGCGAGACCGTTCATTATAGCCCGTAACATCGAGCCCTGCTTTCTCAAGCATAGCCGCTGTATCTTTGAGGAGCCGCCCTTTTGGTAACGCCAGCTTCACTTGGATTCCTCTATGATCTTCAAAATCTTTGCTTGAGAGGTTGCCTTACTCTTTTTACCCTTGGATTGGTCTATCAATTGGAACTGGCCGTCCTGGGGCACCGAAAGAAGCCATCGGTAATCAGATGGTTTTTCTTGACCCAAGTACAGTTCCGCTATGTAGCCTGCCTCTCGCAGAAAGCTAGCGATCTCCAAGCTCGCCCTTAATCCGCTTACATCGCTGGCCTGAGGCTTGACCAAAACCCTTTGGTAAGGGCTTACCTCAGTCTTTAGCATATCTATCAGTCGGTCCATATATAGGGCGAATCCAGAGGCTGGTATGGGTGGACCGCCCACCAGAGGGATTAAATCATCGTATCTACCCCCTCCCCCTACCCGCTCTGTGGAGGCATAGAATTGAACCATAATACCGGTGTAGTATTCGAAGCCCCTCCCAGAGGTGATGTCGATTTCACAAGGGCAATCCATAGCATTGAGCATTTCAGTAATGCTGGTCAGGTCACTGAGGCTAGGCTCAAAACTGGGCAAGGCTTTGCCCAGGAGAGCCTTGACATTCTCCAAAAAGCCAGACGAGACGCCCTTGACATCCAATAAAAGGGCTAGAGCTCTATCTAGCTCAGCTTTATCGGTTTTTATTTCGCCCAATGCCTTAATATCTCCCTCCAAGACCCGATCGAATATCTCCTTCTGCTCGGCTGCCCCCAGTCCAAGCTCTTCCAGCAGCGTCTTGATTAAGCCGGCGTGGGATAGCCTCACCATCAGTGGACCAATGCCAAGCTTTCTCAGAACCTCTAAGGCCAAAAGCATCAGCTCCACATCCGCTAGTGGCTCACTGCTGCCGATTAGTTCAGCACCGCATTGCCAACGTTCCCGCCGTTCGTTTCCCGTCTCCTCAAAAGTGAAGTTGTTTTCTACATAGAAAAGCTTCGTTATCTTGCTGCTATCGGGGTTTTCCAGGTAAAGCCTGACAGCAGGAATGGTACTATCAGGTCTTAGAACTACCCTCTCCCCGCTCCAGCCGTCCCAATCGAGGAAGGAATATACTCTACCAAGCATACCTGGAGTCAGCGTCCCGCTTGCGGTGAACAGGTGGAGATACTCGAGGGTTGGCGTTCTTATCTCACCGTAACCCCGTTTTAGGCAGGAGTCTCGAAACGCCTGCTCGATATGCCGAAACTTCACCATGTCATGAGGAAGCAGATCGACCATTCCTTTACACCTGGATACTTTCATACTTACCGCCTTTTGCAAAGTTGAAGCTATTCTACACCAATTGCCTTAAGCCTTCAACGCCACGCTTAAGCTTAAGGGTGCTCAATTGTAAAAAGACCTTGACGCAGCTATAATTAATCTGTAAACTTAGGCAGCGTTGAGCATGAGAAAATTATGGCTTTTCCTTACATCGCTTGGGCTGTTCCTGCTTCTGGTATCTGGAGAGGTGAGCGCCCAGGCCCCTCAAGTCGATGTCCTTAGGGTTAAGGGGGCGATCACTCCGGTGCTGGCTGGCTATATCGAACGGGGGATTGGGCTGGCTGAGGAGCATGGGGCCACTGCTTGCATTATAGAGATGGATACCCCCGGGGGGCTTGATAGCTCGATGCGAGACATCATTCAAAGTATATTGGGTGCCGATATCCCTGTAGTGGTGTACATGCCTTCGGGGGCGAGGGCTGCTTCGGCAGGGGCCTTTATCACCCTCGCATCTCATGTGGCGGCGATGGCACCGGCAACAGAGATCGGCGCGGCTCACCCTGTTGCCATTGGCGAGGATGGTATGGATGAGACTATGAAGGAGAAGGTGGTAAACGATGCCGTCGCTTATATTAGAAGCATCGCTGAAACGAGAGGGCGCAACGCTGACTGGGCTGAAGCTGCGGTGAGGGAGAGCAAGTCAAGCCCCGCATCGGAGGCCTTCGAGTTAGGGGTCATCGATATCATAGCCGATAATATGGACGATCTGCTCGCTCAGCTCGATGGATGGCAGGTAACACTATTAAGTGGGGAGGTTGTCACCATTGAGACAGTTGGTGCCAGTGTGAATTACATTGATATGGGGTCGATGGAGCGCTTTCTATTCACTATCACTGACCCCAATATCGCCTATATCCTTTTAAGCCTGGGCATGCTTGGAATAATGCTCGAGCTATTCAGTCCCGGGACGATTTTCCCCGGAGTTGTCGGTGCAATCTGTCTTTTACTCGCCTTCTATGGCCTGGGGATGCTCCCGGTCAACTATATTGGTATTATACTAGTGTTGCTTGCCTTTGGCCTGTTTATTGCCGAGATGTTCACTGCTACCAATGGTTTGCTTGCTTTGGGTGGCATCGCTTCTTTGACCATAGGCTCGATGGTCTTGATGACCGATCCACTGTTTCGCATAAATCCTGGCCTCATTGCCGGGGTGGTGATCGCTGTTGCTGCCTTCTTCATCTTCGTTATTGCGTCAGTTATGCGCACCCATCGAACACGGCAACAGACGGGTCGAGATGCGATGGTGGGCCGGGTGGCAGTAGCCAGAACGCCCCTTGACCCGAAAGGTGAGGTCTTTGTACATGGGGAACTGTGGGGGGCGACAGTTGATGAAGGAAAGGTCGAGCCAGGAGAGGAGGTGGTTATAACTGAGGTCGATGGATTGAGACTCAAGGTAACCAGGAAAGATAAAACAGGAGGTGAATGAAAATGGACTGGGTAATATATGTCGTAATTGCGATAATAGTGCTCTTCCTGCTAACGTCTGCCATTAAGGTCATCTATCAGTATGAGGCCGGCGTTGTGTTTCGACTGGGCCGACTACAGAGCACGAGAAAGCCAGGATTGCGCTTTATTATACCCTTCTTTGACCGCATGCGTAAGGTGGATACTCGTGTCGTTACCATGGATGTCCCCTCTCAGGATGCCATCACCAGAGATAATGTCACCCTCAAGGTCAATGCGGTAGTTTACTTCAGGGTGATGCACCCGGAGGCTGCAGTGATTGAGGTCTATGACTACAGGTTGGCGACCTATCAGATCGCCCAGACCACCTTGAGAAGCGTGCTCGGTCAGTCGGAGCTTGATGAACTGCTGGCGCACCGCGATAAGATAAATCAGCAACTGCAGCAGATTATCGATGAGCAGACACAGCCGTGGGGGATTAAGGTGAGCGTGGTAGAGGTCAAGGATGTGGAACTCCCCAGCACGATGCAGCGGGCGATGGCAGCCCAAGCTGAAGCAGAGAGGGAGAGGAGAGCCAAGATCATCCATGCCGAAGGTGAGCTACAGGCTTCCGAGAAGTTGGCTCAGGCGGGCGCAGTCATCGGCAGAGATCCGACAACGCTGCAGCTACGTTACCTACAGACTCTCACTGAGATCGCCACAGAGAAGACCCAGATGTTGGTGTTCCCCTTGCCCCTGGATCTGCTCAGCGCCTTCTTGCCAAAAAAGCAGAAGTAAGCTACTAATTTGGCCAAGGGCAGGCTATATCCAGTCTGCCCGTTGGCTAACTAGACATGGGCGAGCAGCCAAGCGAAGTAGAGGGGGCAATGGCCCATTTTGCAGGGTATGCTGGAAATATCTTACGTGTGAATCTTTCGACCGGGGATGTCAACAAGGTTCCCACTGCTTATTATGAAGATCTCTTTCTCGGAGGAAGGGGGATAGCGGCAAAGATCTATTGGGATGAAGTTCCCCCGGGTATCAAAGCCTTCGATGCAGAGAATAGACTCATTTTCATAACAGGTCCTGTTGGTGGTGTTCCCGGTTTTGCTGGTTCTCGATGGCAAGTTTGTGGAAAATCCCCCATTAACAATCAATTCTCCTATTGCAACCTGGGCGGCTCTTGGGGTGCTGAGCTTAAATTTGCCGGCTATGATGGCTTGGTCGTTTATGGG
The DNA here is from genome assembly GCA_964648675.1 of uncultured Dehalococcoidales bacterium. Classification (GTDB taxonomy): domain Bacteria; phylum Chloroflexota; class Dehalococcoidia; order E44-bin15; family E44-bin15; genus DAOUVR01. Next base: position 8,400 of record CAZYLE010000010.1, on the reverse strand, counting down.
AAGGCAGATAAGCCAGTCTATCTGTGGGTCGATGATGATTGTGTAGAAATAAGAGAAGCGGCTCATCTTGTGAGCAGAGGAGCCATCTACTCCCGCCAAAAGCTAAAGGAGGAACTGGGGAAATCGGTTCGGGTGGTGGCTGTGGGACCAGCCGGTGATAATATGGTGACCTTTGCCACTTTTTTGGCGGATAATGACGCCACTGGCTCAGGTGGACTGGGAGCTGTGATGGGCTCCAAGAATCTGAAGGCCATCGCGGTGAGAGGCAGGAAGAGAAAGGTGGAGGTGGCTGACCCAGAAAGAGCTAGAAAACTGAGGGAATGGCTGCGTCGAGAAGCAAAGGATAGACCTGGATTGTACTCGACTGTAATACCCGCAGTAGTGGACCCAGATAGGCTCAAGAAAGATGTATGTTACGGCTGCATCAGTGGGTGCATGCGGGCAAACTATACTGCGATGAGCGGGGTCACCGGGAAATTCATGTGCCAGGCTGGCCTACTCTATCAAGCCCGGGCGCAACGCTATTACGGCGAACTAAATGAAGTTCCCTTTGAGGCCAACAAGCTCTGCGATGAATATGGAGTCGATACCCGTGCTGTTGAGACCATGATAATGTGGCTCTCCAGATGCTACCAGGCAAAGCTCTTAACTGATGAGCAAACCGGTATACCTCTTTCTAAGCTGGGGAGCAGGGAATTTATCGAAACATTCCTGTGGAAAGTGGCTCACCGAGATGGATTTGGAGACCTGCTTGCTGAAGGTACCCATAAAGCGGCCGAGACCCTCGGCCCTAAAGGCCAGGCGTTGCTTACAGATTACATTACTAGCACTGGCTCCAATGCCATCTATGGGCCAAGGTTATATATTACCACCGGCCTTTTCTATGCAATGGAACCAAGGCTTCCTATTCAACAGCTGCACGAGATTAGTGCGCTGGTCATGTTTTGGACTTTGGGGACCATGGGGATGGACAATATCTACGTTACATCCGATGTTATGCGGGCCATAGGTAAACGATTATGGGGGAGTGAAATAGCGGCGGACTTTTCGACATATGAAGGTAAAGCCCTGGCCGCAGTCAGGATTCAGGACCGCCAGTACGCCAAGGAATGCCTCATTCTGTGTGATTTCTACTGGCCTATTATCCACAGCGCGCTCTCTGAAGACCACGTTGGTGACCCCACTATGGAGAGTCAGGTTTGTGCGGCAGTAACGGGAAGGGAAGTGGATGAGGAAGGACTATATGAGATTGGGGAGAGGGTGTTGAATCTGCAGCGGGCTATACTCGTCAGAGAAGGACACCAAGGAAGAGAGCATGATTGTCTGGAGGAGTTCAATTTCACCGTCCCGTTGAAAGGTGATTATGGCAACCCGAATTGCATAGTTCCTGGCAAGGATGGCGAGGTTTTCTCCAGAAGGGGGATGGTGGTTGGACGGGATGAATTTGAGAAGATGAAAGATGAGTATTACCAAATCCGTGGTTGGGACATCGCCACTGGTTTTCAAAAAAGGGACAAAATGGAGGACTTGAATCTTGGCGAGGTTGCTAAGAAACTGGAGAGCGCAGGTCTTTTAGCTTCGTAGTTCTTCGTTTTGAGCGTGACATCACCGGCTACGATTGTCGATAGGGTGCCATCAGGGCGCCGCAGAAGCAGATTACCATCCTTGTCCACCGATTCAGCGTAACCCTCCCAAACCTCGTTGCCTCGTTTCACTAACACCTCTTTGCCCAAGGTCTGCAGTCGCCGTTGCCATTCCTTTATAACCGGCTGGCCGTGGCGCAATTCCTGATAAACCTCTTCAAACTCACAGAGCAAGCCCTCAAGGATGGCGGCGCGCGGGACCTCCCTGCCAAGCATTTCCTTAAGGCTGGTGGCAGTGTCCGAGATCTCAGCGAGAGATGATGTGTCGAGGTTGACGTTCAGTCCAATGCCGACGATGGCAGAGCCGACTCGCTCTCCCTGGATATCGCTCTCAATAAGAGCGCCGCTCACCTTCTTACCTTCGAGGAGTACATCGTTTGGCCATTTGAGAACAGGCTCAAGCCCGGTAAGTTTCTCAATACTCTGGGCTACTGCTAGGGCGGCAACCATGTTGAGCTGACGAAGGTGCTCTATGTCGGGGTATAAGATGATAGAAACCATTATGCTGTTGTCTGGAGAGGAAAGCCACTTTCGCCCAAGTCGCCCTCTGCCAGCAGTCTGATGGTCTGCTATAGCGATGGTGCCCTCCCTGGCGCCGTCCTTGACCGCCTGCATGGCAATGTCCTGTGTGGAGGAGGTGACAGGGTAGTACAGTGTTTGGTGACCGACGAATCTGGTCTTCAGGTACTCGACAGGAGTCGTCAGGCGCATGCTGCTTGCCTTTCTACATATACGAACTGGCCAAGCAAACCTGTAAGCCGAGTTCTGTACCCCGAGGCCGACACTTCGGCCCGATCCGGGGTGGTGACCATCTATCTAGCCCTGATGTTGCCATCAGGGTCAAGCGACCTACCCGGGGGTTGTAACGAGGCCGGACGTCCTCTTCCCCGCTATTTGGTCTTGCTCCGGAGGGGGTTTGCCCTGCCCCCGATGTCACCATCGGAGCGGTGAGCTCTTACCTCGCCATTTCACCCTTACTCCGATAAATCGGAGCGGTATGTTTCTGTGGCACTTTCCGTCCCCGACAACTCACGTTATCGGGGCCTGGGAGTTACCCAGCCTCCTGCCCGGTGGAGCTCGGACTTTCCTCCCCCCGATAAATCGGAGAGCGGTCACCCGGTTTACCTGGCCACATTTAGTTTACAATAAATACGACGCCAAATCAATTAACTGCGTCTTAATGCCTTGCGGCTTAATGCGTCCGCTGCTTTGTTCTGCTCCCTGGGGATGTGGATGATGTCAAAAGACTGAAATGATTTCATTAATCGTTGGATTTGCTGAAATAGGGGCTTTAGCCCCGGATTCTTTACTCGATATTCGCCGCAGATCTGCTTCACCAGAAGCTCTGAGTCAGCTCTGACCTCAATATGCTCTGCTCGTAGCCTTGCTGCCTCCTCGATACCCTTGATGACAGCCTTATACTCTGCCTGGTTGTTTGTGGCGTAGCCAATGCTATGCGATGCCTCGAATATGATTGCCCCTGATTCATCCAATATGACAACGCCTATGCCGGCAGGACCTGGGTTAGGCTGAGCAGCGCCATCGGTATAGATGGTTACGCGTCTTGCCATAGCCTAATCACAACTTGAGCGTGGTTTCCACGTGATTGTCGTAGACAACAACGCGGTCGATCAGATGTTGAAGGAGCGCTTTTCTTGCTGGAAAGGTCAGTTCATCCCATTGCTCTCGAAGCTCTTCTAACATCCCTAATGTGTATTCATTCATTTGCCCGGGGGTTATCTCCTGCTTTGTTTCGGCTTCAAGGAGGGCAATCCTTTGCTCTAAAAGCCGCCTCTCCCAAAGCAAATCCCCGCTCGCAACGCGCAAATCTTCCAAGGAGATAGCACCTTCGATCGCCTGGTTGAGATGCTCCAGGAATTTTCGGTCCAAAGACTTCAGCTTTTTCGCTAGGCGGGGCTGCTCTGACGTTTCGTCAGTGGAATCACGCACCCTTTTCAGTTGTGCCAGAGCCTCAGGATTTCCTAGACTCCGTAGCGTGTCAAGTACAATGTTCTCTAAATCGTTGGCTCTTCTTGTGTGGTATTGGCAAACGCTTTGATTAGTTCTCGACTGGCACTGGTAATAGCGATACTCCCCCTTTCTCCTCTGCCCCTTCTTGAGCGTTGTCCATGTTTGAATTCGGTTCACACCGATCATTTTATTGCCACAGTAGCCACAGTAAGCCAGACCTGATAGCGGGAAAGTTGACCTTTGGGCACGTCCCCTTGGCTTGGTCTTGGTAGTAAGTCGTTCCTGCACCTTAGTAAAGGCTTCTTGATTGATTATCGCTTTGTGGCTGTCGGGAACCCTGAAGCCGAAACGAGAGGATGTTCCCACGTACGACCGATTGCGCAGGATATCGCGGATGCCAACGATGCTCCACAGGCCGCCTCTTCTGGTGGTAATACCCTGCTCATTCAGGTAGCGAGCTATGAGGCGTACGCCCATGTTTTTTTGAAGATAGAGCTGATAGATGAGTTCTACCGTGGCTGCCTCCTCAGGGACTATCTCCAGCCTCTTGTCGGCACCCAGCTTGTATCCATAGGGTGGCTTACCCAGTCCTTTTCCTCTGACTGCTCTAAGTTTCATTGCCTCACTTACTGCATCTCCTCTTTTTTTTAACTGGCGCTGTGCAGACCAAATCTGGAGTACCATTTCCAAAGGGCGGGCAAGCTCTTCATCGATTGAGAGAACACTTGTCCCCAAGACGTCAAGCTCAATAAGGCGATACATCAATTCCTGTACGTCAGGGTGAAGCTGTCTGAGGCTTTTAACCACAACTATGGCGTCCTTTCCGTCCCTTCGGATGTATCTGAGCATGTGCTGATACTCAGTTCTGCCAAGTTTATCTGTTGAGCCCGCATCAACAAAGGTCATTAGCGGTTGGTAACCCCGCTCTTGGCAGAAGCGGGTAAAACCTTCTTCCTGCTCTGCCAGCGAGGGGGATTTTCCAGTATCGTCGGTAACTCGAAAGTAGCCAATCGTTCTCATCGTCTAGCTCACGTAAAGAATCCTCTCACAACTACCACACTGGACCAGTTCTTGATTGCTTCTTGCTCGCTGCACCTCTCTCATAGAAAGGACAATTCTGCACCCTTGACACATGCCCTGCTCAACCTTGGCCACTGCCCTGCCCTGTTTCTTTGCTCGTAATTCCTCATAAAGCCTGAGGCTTGCCGCGTCAATCCTTGAGCTAAGCTCCTTTCGCTTCTGCTCCATGTTGGCTAGGTCAGTGCTCAACTTATTGTGCTCCTTGGAAAGCTTAGCCTGCTCCTCCTCCCAGCTTTTCTCGATACTCTCCACTTCCTTGCTTATCATAGCCAAATTTGTTTGTGCCGCCTCCGCTTCAGTCATTATTGCAAGTAGTTTGTCCTCTTCTTCTATCTTTCTCTTCTTGAGATGTTCCGCCTGCTCCTGTAGGTTTGCCAGCTCTTTTGGGTTTTTTACTGAGCCGCCATAAAGCTTCTCCTCCACTGTGGCAACCTTCGTTCGCAGGTCGTCCACTTCCCACTCTCCGGCTCGCTGGCTTGCCTTTAGCTCATCAAAGCAGTTCTTATCTTTGGCAAGGGTGGCATGGGCCTCATCCAGAGTCTGGCTCTGGCCTATTTGGCTGTGCACGTTGGACAGCGCTTCCCCTTTCGCATCTATCTCCAGATCAACCTCTTGCAGCTCATATAGCAGCCTTCCTTTGCTCACATCGCAACCTCTTGCCTCATTCTAATTTAGGGTGAGGGGGCTGTCAATAACAACAAAAAATCTCCCCGACTTGTCGGGGGGGAAGCATTACATGGTGGGCTCGGTAGGGATCGAACCTACGACCAATCGGTTATGAGCCGACCGCTCTACCACTGAGCTACGAGCCCCTGGCGTAACACTATGCCAAGATATCAGCTACCTGCACCAATTTGCAGTAGTAAAATGCTACCACTTTAGCCCAACCTTGACAAGGGGAAACCTCCTTAGACTCCCTATGAAACCTGTGTCATTTGTGGCGGCGTTCAATTGGACGTTCCTATTTCGTTTGTGACAAGCCTCGCACCGGCGGGAAGACGTTACTCCGTCTATCTAAAACAGATTAGAAATTCATTTTGTCAGTGGTTTGTTCCTGTAGGCTAATAGTGATATTACAGAGATTCTCAGCTTGTTTTCGAGGTGGAGCGTTTTGCAGCGAAGCGATGGTTGGACGTCTGGCCAAATCCCATGGTTGTCTTATAGCCCACGCCGCTGAAAAAGGCGAATTCCGCCAGCAGGTTAATAACCCTGAGCCAGTAAGCGTCATGCTTAAGCGCGACATACGAGCATGAACCCATGAAACCTACCTGTTTGCCTCCGGCAATATCCACCGTACGTGTTCGTAGCTGGCATTGGGAAATGGCCACACATTCCTCGGCGTATCGCCGCACCTCTTCGGAGATGGTGATAGGCGAAATCGCATTCCATCGGTCGGCGAGGCTGCCGAATACCAGTCCGGGGAGCGGTAGAGGCACATTCTTACCCCCCGACCTGAATGTAGTGGGCGAGGTGAAAAATAGTTTCAATCTTCTAGGAGTTCTTCTTGCTTCCAGCAAATACTGTTTAGCTAGCTCCTGATAGGAGGTTTGTCTGCTCAATCGATGAGCGCCGTTTTCTGCGAAGACATCGTTGACTGAAAAGAGGCTATTATCCAGTTCAAGCTCCTGAGGCAACGATGGCAACACCTTTTCGGCAAGTAAGCATGAGAGGCCATCTTCATAGCTGGTGAAGCGTAAAAAACAAGCCTGGCCGGCGGCGACTTGAGCGGTTACCCTGCTCCCTGGTAGAACCATAAGGTCCGACACAGTGAAGGGCTTGGCCTCACTGTCATCATGTAGCTTTGCTCCCATAATAGGGTCAGCAGCGGCCACCAGTCGGAGGAATAGCGCATGTGATGCCTTGCCCAGGTAGGCAGGCAGCAATGCTTCCTTGCGGGCTTGTAGCGCAATGACAGCACTTAGTAGCATGTATTTTCGTTACCTCTTAGGAGTGTCTAGAACAGTAGACTAGCCTCCCTTTCGATTATACACAGCCAGTTTTTGATTTGAGGCATCCCTCCCACACTTCAGCGGCCGACAAAGCCATGCATGCACATTCTTACCCAGCCGAGTGGTTCGCTGGCCTGCCTATCAACAACAAGCCGCCTCGTCTTGGGGAAGACTTCAGGGAAGAGCGGACCCTGCCACTTTTCGAGATGATAGGTATCAGCGACTGTACTCACCTCACCACGGGTCAACTTAGTCCCTAGGGTCTTGCCCAACCAACCTGTGCCCCAGCCGATGGGCAGGAGGAATTCGTCAGGTTGCAGTGAAGCCTGCCTCTTCACCAGCGCCTCGTAGAACCCTTGCAACTTCCAGATGCCGCAATCGCTGTAGAAGTCCAGATCGAGCTTAATCAGGTGGCCAGAGAATTCGCGACAGCGGTCGATAAGCTGGTCGAAAAAGTGCCGCTTCCGGAAGTGATATATTCCCCGTACCCTGCGCTCCGGTCGTAGAATGTATCTATCCATTATCAAGGTGGCCTCCATAATAGTCCCTCTAGGGATTACCTCCAAAAATGTGGGCTCTCCTTTAGGCTGTAGGGAAGGTGGCTGACCACGAAGCGAAAAGACGCTGACCTGCAGCGCTCTGGGTGCGACGCTAATCTGTGGGTAGGCGTCGGTTAACCGTAAGGCCCGTAGTAGGTCGCTGTGAGTATCCCTTGGGTCGTAGTCTAATAGCCCCGCTTCTACTGAATCATCGGCCTTGGTGGGGTCATTGCGCTGACCAAGACCGCCTAATGTAAGTGCGCCGTGATGAGCAGACCAGGCCAAGGCGGTGCGGAGCGCCCCCTTAATCGAGCTTCCTGGAACATAAAGCCTGTCGAAGGAGTCCTTTATATGCTCGCGAATCTGGTGAGGATGCCCTGTGGCGATAGCCATCTCATAGGCTTTGTATCGCTCTATCTCCTCTGGGGCCAGGAGAAGGCTCAGCTTCGGATCCTCTGCTGCCGTTTCGAGCCTCTTCTCATCTACCTCCTCCAGCAGCCGATTGAGGTCTATTATCACAGCCCGCTTTCCCTCGACAAGGTAATCGTAGTCAAGAAGCAAATCACCTTTTCCTGAGCCGATGTGAATAGGTGATAGTGTCTCCAGGGTCAACTGATATGTTCTATGCAGCTCACGGCTCATGAGAATCCTCACCTTCCTGAACGCCAATAGGGAAGGCAAACCCGTAGCGATAAACGGGGTGCTTATCTGGCTCCAGTTCTGGTGTAACATCTACCAGTTCCCCATAGCTTGGCTTGCCCACTGAGCACAACACGGATCCTTCGCTGATGAAGGTGGCGGACTTGCGGCGATGTCCCGCTCGCTCTGGTGAGCTCACCCACCCATTCCTGTGGCTAAGCTCATAGGCAGCCTGCTTGGCCAAGACGCCAGCCTCAAGTTCCTGGAGTGTGGGGTGATAAAGCGAGAGGGTGATGAGCAGGTCACCATTGGAGGGCCAGAAAGGGGTAAATGGGCTGGCGGACTCGAACGAAAACTGGCCACAACCGGCGCTTCTTTCACCACCTAGTCCTGCCCCTGATAGATAGTGTAGTGCGCTTTCCACCAGCCTTGTTGAGGCTGGGTCTTCAACTTCGAGGAGGAAGTAGAGGCCACAGCCAGGGTAAAAGCTAATCTGTCCGGTATGATAGATACGAGAAGTCTGAGCCAGCCGATCCATGGTAGACTTCGACGTAGTGTAATGCCGCCATAGCATAGGTT
>CAZYLE010000009.1:18705-21525 GCA_964648675.1 uncultured Dehalococcoidales bacterium | reverse complement strand
ATGCCAAGCATCCCGGCAAGAATCCCTGCCACCAACCCTATCCCGATTCCAATAGCGAAACTCATCTCTAATCTCTACTAGGCAACAATCATATATATACCCAAAAACACCATGAAGACGCTGAATATCCATCTTAGCTGCCTTGCCGGTACCCGTGTCATCAGTTTTGCTCCGGCAAACACCCCCGCTACTCCCCCTATAGCCAGTGCGGGGATCAGTACCCAGTCTATATCCCCCGGAATATGTCCGAGCACAGCATAGGTGATAGCGCCGACGAGAGCGATGGGGAATATCACGGTTAGGGAGGTGCCGTGGGCCTGATGCTGCGCCACCCCCAAGAGTATAACCATGAGTGGCACTAAAAAAACCCCGCCACCCACACCGGTAAGCCCAGCCTGCATCCCGGCGACAGCACCAATCAGGATGAAGATTAGAACGACCCGCTTCAAACACTAACCCACCTTACTCTCGCAAGAATGATAGAATACCACTATAGGTGAGTCAATTTACGAATGTACAGATTTGTGTCTGAGAAGCACTCCAACGACCCCAGGGCAGAGAGCATTGTGGACTGCCCTTTTTAAAAATATTGATAAAAATAATCACCTCTGCTACATTGCCACCCCCCACCAGCTCAAATAGAAGGACGTAAAAGCAAGAGGATGACACGGCGAAGGCTTTTACATCCTCTACGTCATTCAACTACGAACGGAATAAGACCAGCAGCCCACATAACTCTGGGCTCCCTGTGCTTATCACACCAAGCGTTATCGGTTCCCCAGTGGATTTGGTGGCCAGTCAGCAGCGCCATACGACATCATCGGGGACTGGTTTAGAGGCACACAGGGTGTCATGATGGACATGTACAGAAATCCCGACAAGCTGCTGCAGGCTATGGAACGACTGGTGCCGATACTGGTCAAGAAGAGCGTGGAGCAGGCCCAACAGATGGGCAGCCCCATCGTTGGTCTTATGCTCCACAAGAGGCCTGAGGGCTTCATGTCCCTGGAGCAGTTCAAGACCTTCCACTGGCCGGGCTTGCAGAAGGTGATGCTGGGCATAATCGATTGCCTGACCTTGGCGGTGGGCGCCGATACTACCTCGGGCTCGGCTGCCTTAGAAACCGCTCGTCGAATCAAGGCTGAATTGGGTGTGAACCTGACGCTGGCGGTCAGCAACATCGCCTTTGGCCTGCCCGACCGTCACCTGCCTAATAGTGCATTCGTGGCGATGGCTATCGCTGCCGGCGTTACCTGCCTGACTGTAGATGTGGCCAAGGCGCGACCAATGGTTTTAGCGGCTGACTTAATCCTGAACCGAGATAAGCGCGCCAGACGCTATATTGAAGCCTATCGCCACATCTACAGAAGCCAGAGCAATAGAGCTTCAAGTCGACCAAAAGGATAGCGTGCTAGCACCCGCAACGTCAGCACAACCATAAAGAATATCGATAGTAGTGAGTGTGAATACAAATATAAAAGGAAGAGGATTCGATGGTTTATTCAGTTCTGGTTACGAGGTATCCTTGAGGTGGCAATATATGTATTATGTTTGGGATTGAGTATCATCAGACTCAATAAAGTAGCTGGCAGTGTCACCGAGAGGCACTGCCAGCTAGCGTCAGATAACCCTCTGTTGTTCAAAACTCACTTTGCTTCTCTATTTGAAGCCATCCTTAGGGCAACCCATGCTCCAAGCGGATCACGCAAGTCACTGACTTTGGATTCAAGCCAACCGATATCGCCACCGGCTAAGGCTTCCCTTTCCTCAGGGTTCAAATCATAACCTTTTAGAATCTTATCGGGTTCTTGGGCCAATTTTGTAAAGAAGGTATCATCACCTCCGGCTTTAGCGAGCACTGCCCTGGCAAGCACCTCACGTAAGGCTTTGCTACCCATGTGACTCAAAGTAGCCATCTCATTTGCATCAGCATGTTTAGCGATCACTGTTTTAGCCAATGCTTCGCGTAAGACCTTGCTTCCGCTAGCCGGTTCTATCACCTTTTCAGGCTCGGCACGACCATAGTAGGGAACCATCGTCTTCAGCCAGCGCTTTATTGCCACCCACACATCAGCCCGATCCTGGCGCAGGTAAGCTGCCCAGTACACTGCGCCTACGAAGAAACTGCCACCTATGATATTGCCAATTGTGACCGGAACAAGGTTGCCGACAAACCCTCCAATACCTAGGTTAGTCACACCAGCCGAAGTCAACCCAGCCGCCTGAAGCACAGCGGGCTGCTTTGCCAGCAGTATGCCCATAGGGATGAAATACATGTTAGCAACACTGTGTTCAAAGCCAGCAGCAACAAATGCGGTGATAGGAAACAGGATGCCGAGTATCTTACCAACGACGGTGCGAGCGCTGAAGCATAACCAGATAGCCAAACAAACCAAGGCATTGCATAGGATGCCCCGTGTGAGGGCCGAACCGAAGGAGAGGTTGACCTTAGCGTTGGCAATCATGACAGCGTTTGCTCCCACTGCATTGCCGTTAAAACTCCATTGAAGCGTGTAGAACATCAGTACTGCCAAAGCTACTGAGCCAATGAGGTTGGCAGAATATACCAATCCCCAATTTCGAAGCAAACGAGCAAAACCCACTTTACCGCTGAACCAGGCCATTACGATGAGGCAATTACCGGTAAAAAGCTCCGCGCCAGCCACTACTACAAGAACTAGGCCAAGGCAAAAGGCAATGCCTCCAAGTAGCTTGGTAGGGCCAAAGCCCAGGCCAGCATCGGTGGTCACCAAGGTGCAAAGCATAGCCCCCAGACCAATAAAAGCCCCCGCCAGTATGCCAAGCAGAACTGTGCTCAAG
>CAZYLE010000009.1:0-18695 GCA_964648675.1 uncultured Dehalococcoidales bacterium | reverse complement strand
GATACTGAGGTTTCCTTTAGTGACCCCCACATTTTCTGCTTTCCGTGCCACCTCGGGAGGCGACAAACAGTCTGACGCTGCCTTCTTCGCTAGTTCAGCCATAGCCTCACGCATGGGGGTCTGTCCCATTTCTCTATCCTGTTTTCTCATATCGCGTTTCCTCAGCCGAATGCCAGACCTTTAAAACGGCCTTAGATCACCACTTCTCTTGACTTAGTCTACACCATAGCCAGGTTGCCAGTCGGTCGTCTAACTTGCCTACCCATTCCTCTATCTTCTTGATGTCACCGCTGGCCAAGGCGGCTTTTTCCTTTGAGGTTAGGGTATAGTACTCCGCAAGAGCCTCGCTGGGGTCATCCGCCAGGCGAGCTAGAAAGTCGCTCTCCTCGGCCGCACGTTCCAGCACTGCCAACACTAATTCTTTCCCCTCAACAACCTCAGCAGTAGTGGCCCCTTTTGCTTCTATCTTGGTTAACGTGCTCATCTTAATGCCTCCTTTCTATCTTCGTTCTACAAATAAAGAATAGCAGCCTCTGAAGCACAATTCATCGACCCTTGGCCCTATTTTGTACATGGCCGAAAGTGCAGTTTGGATGTACATAGGTATTAGGAAGAACGGACATTGCCACGCCACCCTTAATGCTGTAAAATCTATTCGAGAACATAGTAAGGCAGGTTTGCATGAAGGGAGTAGCAATGAAGGCCGCGAAGGTCAAGAGCAAGATAGTGATCGCAGATGATCATCCGTTGTTGCGAGAGGCGATACGAAATGCGCTTGAACAGCACGAAGACATGGAGGTACTAGCTGAGGCGAGTGATGGGGAAGAAGCGGTCAATCTCACCTCAGAGTTGAAGCCAGATATAGTAATAATGGATATTGTGATGCCAAAGCTTAGCGGCATTGAAGCTACCAAGCAGATCAGGAAGGTAAGCCCTACTACTGCTGTACTGATCCTAACGGCCTACGATGATGATCGTTATGTAATCGGTCTGCTGGAAGCAGGAGCAGCCGGTTACTTGCTGAAGAGTGCTCGCGGCCAAGACATAGTGGGGGCTGTCCGCACAGTACGAGCAGGTGAATCCGTGCTCCATCCCACCATAATCGCCAAAATCCTAAAACACTACGTTCATACTCAGGCTCACATCGGTGAACGCAAAACAGGAGAACAACTCAGCGAAAGGGAGACGGAGATCTTAAAGCTAGCAGCTAAGGGCATGAGTAACAAGGATATAGCTGGTGAACTCTTCCTCAGTGTCCGCACAGTGAAAGCTCACCTATCCAATATCTTTAATAAAGTAGGTGTCGCTTCGCGTACTGAGGCTATAGTCAAAGGGGTAAGAGAGGGTTGGCTTGCACTGGAGGACCTATCTGATAATGAGAGCACAGACTAGACTTCTAGCTGCTCCTGCACCAGCCCATAAGAGCTGGTAGAGGTAGCATGGGCGTTTCATTTTTAACATCAAAATCCAAGTCCATAGTGCTCAGCCCCCATTTCTGGATCATAGTGGGGCTGTTGGCGGTTACCACCATTAGTCATTATCACGAGCTATTTCAAAACATACCCATCATCGGCCAGATATCAACCAGCGTCTTTTTCGGCGGAGACCGGCATACAGAGGATCGCCTCATTTACATTCTTATCATAGCCTATTCTGGCGGGGTATTCGGGATAAAGGTTGGCGGGACTGTTCTATTAGCCAGTTTTCTGGTCATGCTGTCGCGTGCCATCTTCATCTCACCAAGTATAACAATCGCCCTTCTTGAGACATTTCTTTCCATCTTCATCGGAGTGCTCATATTGTCATTTATTAGAGCATCCCGCAAGACAAGCGAAAAGCGAGATGGACTAGAGGTGGCAATGGCAAACCTCCGCTTGTCAGAGAGAAACTATCGCGAGTTGTTCCAAAATGCCAGCGACGCTATTTGGACTCACGACCTCGAGGGCAGAATGGCTGTTGCCAATAAAGCTTGTGAAAAAATGACCGGCTATACCGTGGATGAATTGGTTGGTAAAAACGTAACCGAGTTCCTCTCCGAGGACGCCCTTGCCTTGGCAAGAGATGTTAAAAGGAGGCTGTTAAAAGGCGAGCCTGTGGATGAGCGCTATGAACAGAGAATATTCAGAAGGGATGGGACAGAGGCGATTATGGAACTAGCAACACGCTTGATCAAGCAAAATGGTCAGGCTGTAGCTTTCCACAATATCGCCAGAGATGTCACCGAGGAAAGGAAACTGCGGGATAGCATGCGTTTCTACCTGCAAAAAGTCCTTGTGGCTCAAGAGGAAGAGCGCAAACGCATTGCCCGCGACTTGCATGATGACACCAGTCAATCCCTCTTGCTGCTGACACATCGGTTGGACGCAATAGCTTCAGATACTAGGAACAAGCTATCTAAGCCGGTGCATGAAAAGCTGACTGAGCTGCATAGCCTGGCTGTGGAAACCCTGGACGGCTTACGGCGCTATGCTCAGGAGTTGCGGCCAGCCATCCTGGATGACATGGGGTTGGCAGCAGCACTGGAGTGGATGGCCGACAACTTGATTGCGGAGGATGGAATCGATGTTGATGTTCAATTGGATATGCTAGGGCGCGACTTGCCACATGAGGTTCAGTTAGAATTATTCCGTATTGCCCAAGAGGCTCTGGGCAACATTAGGAAACATGCTGAGGCATCAAAGGTTGTGATCAGGTTAGAGTCGGAAGCGGGAAAAGTAAGGATGGTCATCACTGATAATGGTAAGGGCTTCGAAGTCCCCCCGCGGTTAAGCGACTTCAGTAGCACTGGGAAGTTAGGCGTTATCGGCATGCAAGAGCGAGCCCAATTGCTTCGCGGCACCATGAATGTCCAATCGGCGGTGGGCAAGGGAACAGCTATAACTGTTGAGATAGCACTTGAAGGGTAATTTCGCAACTATCCTATGCCACAGGGAACAAGTTAATAAACAGGCAGTCATGGATTTGGCCTTGTGCGGTCGGAGCGTTCACATACATTTCGCCTCACATAAAGAAGGAGGGACAGAGAAACTATGAATTGACAGACAGTGTATACTCTTAATTAGGAGCTAATTAGTAATTCAGCGATATTAAACCCCACTCAGCGGTTTGGGGTGTTGATCGAGCGCATTGGCACCGATATGTGTGAGGGCTAAGACCAAGCGTTATAATCAAAGGAACGAAAGAAAGCGATAGGCCAATGTATCGCCGGGGTGACCGCTAGGGGAATTAGAAATGGAGTTAGCTAGAATGGGAATTATGATAACCGACACCACACTGCGAGACGCGCATCAATCACTCATGGCTACCAGAATGCGCACCAAGGACATGCTTGCCATAGCTGAAAAGCTTGATAAGGTGGGCTTTTTCTCGCTGGAGGTGTGGGGAGGGGCTACATTTGATAGCTGCATTAGGTTCTTGAATGAGGATCCGTGGGAGCGGCTACGCACCGTGCGCGAGAAGGTGGCAAACACACGCCTGCAGATGCTGCTCAGAGGTCAGAATCTTGTGGGTTACCGCCACTATTCTGATGATGTAGTACAGGAGTTTATCCGCCTTGCCACAAAAAACGGTGTGGATGTATTCCGTATATTTGATGCTCTGAATGACATACGGAATATGGAACTGGCGATAAAGACAGCACAGGACTATAAGGCCCATGTTCAGGGTACTATCTGCTATACCACCGGACCAGTACACACCGTAGAGCGGTTTGCCCAAATGGCGGAGCAACTGGAACAGCTCGGGTGTGATTCCATCTGCATCAAAGATATGGCCGGTCTGATTAGTCCGCCGGTGACCGCCGAGTTGGTGACAGCCATAAAGGAGCGAGTCAGCATCCCGGTTGACCTTCATTCCCACTGTACCAGCGGAATGGCCCCTATAAGTTACTACGCCGCGGCCCTGGCCGGCGTTGATATCCTTGATACCGCTTTCTCTGCCTTTGCCTGGGGCACGTCTCAGCCACCAACCGAAAGCGTAGTGGCTGCCCTTATGAACACTCCCTATGATACCGGACTGGACCTGGAATTGCTTGATGAAATAGGCGAGGATTTTGCTGATTTGAGTAAAAAATACCGCAGTTTAGTTGCGGCAGAGGCAACCCGTCCCAGTGTTAGCGTGCTCCTCCACCAAATACCTGGGGGAATGCTCTCCAACCTGGTGAGTCAGCTCAAGGAACAAAATGCGTTGGATAGGCTCAATGATGTGCTGGAAGAGGTTCCACGGGTGCGGGCTGACCTCGGTTATCCACCACTGGTAACCCCGACAAGCCAAGTGGTGGGAATACAGGCTGTGCTGAATGTGCTGGCGGGCGAACGCTATAAGCAAGTGACCCAGGAGACGAAGAATTATCTTCTGGGCTATTATGGCCGACCATCAGGTGAGGTGAACGAGGAGGTGAGAGAATCGATAATAGGGGCCGATCGTCCGATTGGGGTACGCCCCGCTGACCTCATTGAACCGGAGTTGGAGAAAATGCGAGAAGAAGGGAGTAAGTTGGGCATTATCCACAAGGAGGAGGATGTGATTACCTATGCCCTCTACCCCCAGGTAGCCATTAAATTCCTGCGTGGTGAGGCCAGTGAGGAAGTCATTCTCTCTCCGATTGAGGCAATGATAGCAAGCCTGCCAGTAGATGATTTGCCTATGGAGTTCAACGTTACTGTTAGTGGCGAGTTGTTCAATGTAACGATATCCCCGGCAGAGGAAAAACCTGCGGAGGTAAGGAAACCTACAGAGGTAAGGAGACCAACGAAGCTGAGAAAGATACCTGAAGGCGCCGTGGTTGCTCCAATGCAGGGGATGATGTTGGCTATTAAAGTAAAGGTGGGCGACAGGGTAAACAAAGGTGATGTGTTGGCAACCATTGAGGCAATGAAGATGGAAAACGAGGTACGCTCAACGAGTGGTGGAGTGGTAAAAGAAATTCTTGTTCGCGAGGGCCAGATGGTTAAACCCAGAGACATTATTATGTTGGTGGAGGCAAGCGATGAATAAGATTCTAGTGGCAAATCGCGGTGAGATAGCTATCCGCATAATGCGTACCTGCAGAGAACTGGGGATTAGCTCAGTTGGCGTGTATTCAGAGGCGGATAAGGGAGCATTATTCGCTAGATACGCTAACGAAGCCTATTGTATCGGTCCAGCCCCAGCCGCCGAGAGTTATCTTTGCATCACAAGAATCATCGAAGCAGCCAAGAAAAGCGGTGCCGATGCCATTCACCCCGGTTATGGGTTTCTTGCTGAAAACGTCGAGTTTGTGCAAGCCTGCGAACGGGAGGGGATAAAGTTTATTGGACCATCAAGCAAAGTTCTTGAACTAACGGGGAATAGGGTGGCAGCACGACGCGAGATGAGAAACATCGGTGTACCTGTGATGCCAGGCAGCGATAGCTGCGTCCCCAACTTTGAGCAGGCAAGAGATGATGCTCACCGGGTTGGCTATCCTGTAGTGGTCAAACCATGTTTCGGGATGGGAGGAATAGGAATCGCGCTCGCCGCTGAGGAAGGGGACTTGCGAAAAGCACTGGAATCTTCACGAGCGATTGCCATTACCACCTCTGGTTCCGCCGATGTCTATATTGAAAAATACCTGCCACATCCACGTCACATAGAGTTTCAGCTATTGGCAGATGCACAGGGTAATGTGGTCTTCATGGGAGAGCGGGAATGCTCTATCCAACGAAGACATCAAAAGGTTATCGAGGAGGCCCCGTCGCCATCGCTAACCCCCCAGCTCCGCAGCGAGATGGCAGAGATAGCCATAAACTCTGCCAGACATGAGGGTTATGAAGGAGCAGGAACTATAGATTTCGTTTTTTCTGATGGAACGTTTTACTTTGCTGAGGCAGACACCAGGATTACGCTGGCACATGCGCTTACAGAGGTATTAACCGGCATCGATATTGTAAAACAACAGATACTGATAGCGTCAGGGCTGCCTCTGGGCATTAAACAGTACGAGATTCAACCAAATGGCTGTGCCATAGAATGCCGCATTAATGCGGAGGACCCTCTGAACAATTTCGCACCCTCACCCGGTCAGCTCATCGGCTATCGCTCTCCCGGTGGGATTGGAGTTCGGGTAGATAGTGGAGTACACCAAGACTACATAATGTCGTCCCTCTATGACCCAATGATATCGAAGCTCGTTGTGTGGGGCAGGAACCGCGATGAGGCTATCATTAGAATGCGGCGCGCATTATATGAGTACATTATCGTCGGAGTTAAAACCAATATCCCGTTCCTCAAGGCGGTAATGGAAAACTCAAGTTTCGTATCGGGCGTGCTGGAAACCCATTTTCTCGAAAGAGAAACTTCACTATTGATGGATTGTATGAAGCGTATTATAGAACGGGATAAGCAATTGGATGAGAAGCTGTCAGGTACATTTGAATAGGAAAGGAGAGAAGGGGCTGTTTCCCCTTGAACTAATGTAAAAAGCCAGGTGCACCATCACAGGCAGCCAGAGCAATATCATCCTGTTATTGCACTGTGGTTTAGGTTGTGAGGCTGTGGGGCGAACGTTACATTGCATGCCAGAAGCAGTGGCAATAATTATTCAGGGGTTATATTGGTACCTCAACGGTTACGGTGGTGCCCTTTCCTAAATCGGATTGTACTGTCAAGCTGCCGCCCACCAACCGCACACGCTCCTGCATTCCTATGAGGCCCATCTTGCCAACACGAGACAGGTCCCCCAGGCTATCTGGTGGGCGAAATCCTATGCCGTTATCCGTAATGCTAACCCTAGTTCTGCTATCGCCAAACTCTATGCTGACCTCAGCTTTCCGGGCCCGGGAATGTCTCCCGATGTTATTCATCGCCTCCTGAACTACGCGGAAAAGTAGCAGCTCTGTCTCAGGGGTGAAGCGTCGCTCGATGCCGACTATCCTTAAGTCCGTCTCGATTCCATATTGCTCCTTTAGCTCGCTGACCAACCATCGCAATGTCGCCAGCAATCCCAAATCATCCAACATAGGTGGCCGCAGGTCCTGACCGAAGCGCCGCACGCCATCTAAGATATCCAAGACCTGGTTGTTCAAATCTCTGAAGAACGCGGCATTGTCTTGTGGCTGATTCGCACTGCTTCGGACGAAGTTGTCCACCTGGCGGTTGAGAGCGTAAAGAGCCTGAGCGGTATCATCATGAAGCTCTCTGGCGATGCGCTTGCGTTCTTCTTCCTGTGCCCTGGTAATCTGCTGAAGATAATAGCGCAGGTTGTCCTGCATTCTCCTCTCCTCAGTAACATCTCTGGCAATATTGTGGAAAGCTACTGGCTGACCCTTCCGCGTAATCAGCCTGATCGCCGCCTCGATAATCGCCTCTTTCCCATCTTTCTTGATTATCTCCAGCTCATAGCGCTCGCTGGCGGTCTCTCCATTGAGCAACCGGCGTTGCCTTCCCATGGCAATCTCGAAGCTCTCCGCGGTGAAGAATTGCCCGACATTCATCATCGCTAGCTCATCAACGGTGTAACCAGTCAGGTCTGAGGCCGCCTTATTGACCTCAACGATATTGCCCTCCAGGTCGTTGATAATGATCGCCTCACTGGCGCTGTCGAACAGGTCTCGGTAGCGGCTCTCTGACTCTTTGAGAGCATTATCCGCCAGCTTGCGTTCAGTGATATCCTGCAAGGTCTCTATCGCCCCAAAGACCTTTCCCTCATAGTCTCTCAACGGCGCTGCAGTAAAGAAAAGCCATTTCCCTCTCTCTCCAAAATGAGGGAAGAAATCTTCAGCCTCGTATGCCATCTCTATAAGAGGGGATTTTCCATATTTGCCACCGTAGTACCTGGCGACCTCATCCTCTGGCACGTCATCCACTATAAGGTCAGCCATGACCGGCCTCTCTTTAGTATAGAAAGCCATCCACTGTTTTTTGGTGCCGACCACTTCACTTGCAGAAACACCGGTCAGATTCTCACAAGCCTTGTTCCAGTGGGTGAGGGTATGCTCCCTGTCGATTACAAAGGTTGGTACTGAGCTCCCATTCACTATTTGCGAAAGCCGTCTCTCGCTCTCCTTCAGCACCTCCTCCGCCCACTTTTCCTCAGTTACATCCCTGGCTATGTGCTGGAAACCAGTGGGCTTCCCATCAGCCACCACTACGCCGGTGGTCAATTTCAGAATCCCCTCTGTACCGTCCTTCCTCACCAGGCGCTGCTCGTAGGGTTGTTCCACCGGTTCCCTCTCGAGCAACTTGCGCCGGACCTGGCCAGCTACATTAAGGCCTTCATCAGGCAGAAAAACGCTTGCATTCATCTTAATCAGTTCTTCCACACTATACCCGGTGAGTTTTTTAGTGGCATTATTGGCGACTATAATATTACCGCTAAGGTCCTGAACCCAGATAGCATCGCTAGCATTTTCGAACAGCCGCCAGAGATTCCTCTCTGACACAGCCAATCTTTTTGCCACAATACGCTCCCTATCATAAAGATAGGCATTATCCAGAGCGGTGGCTATCTGTGTTCCTACCGCGGTCAGCAGTTCTATATCCTCCTGAGTAAAATCCCTGGGGCGGCGCATAGCTGCGCAAAGCGTGCCCCTAACGCGGCCTTTGAGAGCCATAGGCACAATTAGCTGAATCTGGATGCGCATCTTTGCCACCTCAGGCTGAGCCATTCTGGGATCACGGGAGGCATCCTCCACTACAATAGCTTGGCCTGTCTTGGCTACCTCCCCATAAATGCCCTCGCCAACCTTAATCCGCCCTACCGCCTGGGCAAATTCATCGGATACACCTTCATAGGCAGCAAGCATCAGCTCGCCGGTCTCCTCATCCATGGAGTATATCAAGGTGACCTCTACCTCCATCAGCTCTGACACCATCTGAACAGCCTTGCGGAGGACTATCTCAGGCTCCAGGGACTCGCCCAGTACACCAGAGATAGCGTTAAGTATAGTCAACCTTTTTTCGCTGGCCCTCGCAGATTGAACATATTGCTGCAGAATCTTGTGCGCTGACTGCAACTCGCCTAAATATACCCGGGCCCTTTCCTTTTCCTTAGCCAGCCTCCAAAGTCCCAGGCTAGCTAGAGCACCTATTACAAAGATACCCATGGTCTCTAGGAGAGCATCTGCCGGAACAGGCGAGATAAAAATAGCTCTGGGCAACATAGCCGCCAGGGCAGCAAGGCAAGTGAATAACCCGGCAGTTAGCCCGAAGATGAATGCAGCATAAACTATGGGCACCAAAAAAAGAATTCGTTCCAACGCATGTCGCGTCAGCCCAAAATGCCAGCTAGGAGAATCCGTGCCCATTATGCCTATTTGTTCAGCATAATGAAGGATGCAACAGAGCACAAAGAAAGCGATAATTAGCCAGAAATGACCACTTCGCGGGATTCTCATTAATGGGTCCTTAAGAAACTGAATTTTTCAAGGGAGATCTTCTAGACTGAACCATCCCCTTTTCAGACCATACAGTATTGCCTCGGAGCGAGATCCAACTCCCAGCCTATTGAAGATGTCCCTCAGATGGGCCTGCACAGTGCGAACACTGATGACGAGTGCCTCACCGATATCCTTATTGCTCATGCCCTTCGCTGCCAGCTTGAGAACTTCCAACTCGCGTTGTGTCAGAAGCTCCTCGGGGCCGGCCGCAATAGGCTTACCAGCCTCGGATGTAAAGCGGGCCATCAATTTGCGAGCGACTATAGGGTGAAGGACTGGCTCACCAGCGTATACTGCTCGAATAGCATGGATTAGATCATCACCGCTCACATCCTTCAGCAGATAGCCAGCGGCGCCTGCTTCCATCAGGCCAAAAATATACTCGTCATAATCATATCCGGTGAGTATGAGCACCGCAACCGAGGGTAAAAGCGCCTTGATCTGCCTTGTAGCTTCGATGCCAGTTAGTTTCGGCATGGCGACATCCATGATGACCACATCAGGCTGAAGTTGGATTGCCAAACGCACCGCCTCCTCGCCATCTCCAGCCTCGCCGATGACCTCGAGGTCTTGTTCCCGTTCTAGAAGCTGGCGAGTACCTTGGCGTACTACCACATGATCCTCAACCAGCAAAATCTTGATTTCCCCCATGATCTCCCTTTTCTACACTGCATTATAGCCCGCTCTAGTACTACATTCAACTATAACACCTGCACGGAAATGCCTAGTTAAACGGTCAGCAAAACAGCTGCGCCTATTGCGTTAAAGCAAAGATTAAAATAGGCACAAATGCCGATGACATTAGATTCTTGGTAGTGTTAAATAAAGATGTAGAACGGAGGGGATGGCGAAGAGGTGATGGCTACCATAATGATAAGAAGGGAGGGGAAAGAAAATGAAGCTGGGAGACAGGGTGAGAATCAGGGAATGCGATCCAATACCGGAGGTGGTAGGCCAACACGCGGAGGTAGTAGATGTGCAGATTCAGCCGTACGAGAGATATCGTCAGTACCCCATATGGGCCAAGGTGATCTCTGGCGAACGCGAAGGCAGGGTGTACGGCTTCCATGAAGGTGAAGTGGAGTTACTACCAACGGTAAGTGAGGCGCAAATCATAAGCAGAGAGAAAGAGGTAAAGGAAATGAAACCGAAAATAATCGAACAGATAGAAGAGATCCTCAAGAGTGTCACCACCGCGGAAGAGATCGATGAGGTGGAGAGGATCATCAGCGAGGCAAAAGGGAAGGTACTAGCGGAACCAGGTATGGGCTTCTGGGAAGGGAAGACACCCTGCTGGGAGATGTTCCGTTGCCCCGAGGCGGTAAGAGATGAGTGTCCCGCTTATAAGTATCGCTCTCAGCCCTGCTGGCAGATTGAAGGGACCTACTGCAAGCTCTACGATTACGGAGCTAAAGGCGACGGCACTGACATCTGCCAACACTGCCGGGTTTACAGAAGGTGGGGGCAAGACCAGCCAATAGAGATAAAGCTCTTTGGCAAGGGGTTCAATCCCGCCGGCAAGTAGCCCGCAAGGGGAAGCGACTCAGGATGTTGAGACCTTGGAGAAACCTAGAGGCCAAAAGAAACAGCAGAAAAGAGGTGAGAACAATGAAACCCAAAGAACTCGAACAGGCGAAAGAGCTCCTTGAGAGAGTGGTAACTGCAGAAGAGGTTGCCGAGATTGAGCAGATCATCGAGGAAGCAAAAGGTAAGATCCTACTGGAGCCAAGTTTGGGCTTCTGGGAGGGGAAAACACCTTGCTGGGAGATGTTCCGTTGCCCTGATGAGGTAAGAAGCGAATGTCCGGCTTATAAGTACCGTTCCTTGCCCTGCTGGGAGATTGAAGGGACCTATTGCAAGCTTTACGATTACGGAGCGAAGGGAGATGGGACTGACATCTGCCAGCACTGCCGGGTTTACAAGAGGTGGGGCCATGGCGAACCAATAGAGATAAGGCTCTGCGGCAAGGGTTTCAATCCCGCTGGTAAGTAGGCGGAGAAAGAAGGTGACTTAGAGTAAGATCGATGCAAGGTGATAAACAACTAATAGTGAGGGCGTACAGCGAGGATGCTCTAAAGTACACTTGCTGTACGCTTTTTTATGTGCTAAAATATATACGCCTGTTAGCTTCTAGATTAGATAAGTTCATTACACAAACCAAGAGGCGGGGGAGGGGAGAGAAATTTGATAAGAGCTAAGCGGATTAAGTCCGAGGGCATACAACAGATGGGGCAAGTTGGTCCCTTGTTGGGTGTCCTTTTTTTATGCCGAGACATATGTAATCCATTAGCCTAAATTAGTCGAGCTAATCGCGTTAAGTAGGAGGCAATATATGGAACGGATTGAGACTGGGGCGCCTACAAGAGGGGAAACTGGCGCCGGGTATGCGGAGAGGATCTTCAGGGAGATTCAGGGTGTGATTGATGATACGGGGGGACAAGCGGGCGCCGTCATTCGGGTCTTGCAACAAACACAAGGGCTAATTGGCTATCTCCCGGGGACGGTGCTGAAGACCATCTCTAGGGATTTAAAGATGCCCCTAAGCGAGATATACGGAATAGTAAGCTTCTATCACTTCTTTACCATGGTGCCCAAAGGCAAGCATGTCATCCAGGTCTGCATGGGCACCAGTTGCTATGTTAAAGGAGGTCAGCGCCTACTTGATACCTTGAAGAAAGAGCCTGGCCTTGTACCTGGCGGCATCACCCCAGACAGGAAATTCTCCCTGGAAACTGTCCGTTGCCTGGGCTGTTGCGGGCTGTCCCCGGTAATGGCTATCGGGGATCAGGTTTACAGAAGGGTGAAACCCAGCGAGATAAAGGACATCCTTAGTTCCTATGAATAAGGAGAGTGTGAAGTGAAGCCATTTATGTCTGTAGAAGAGTTATTGAATTTTCGCAAGCAGGCTCGAAGTAAGATAGCTGAGCGTGAAGAGAAGACCCAGGTCAAGGTTCACCTGGGGACATGTGGCATCTCTTCAGGGGCGATGAAGGTTCTCGAAGCCTTCACCAGTGAGATAGAAGCTCACAAGCTATCAGATGTCATGGTGCTCCGGGCAGCCTGCATCGGACTGTGCGGCGTGGAGCCGGTTGTCACGATTATCACACCAGGACAGAAGAGGGTGATTTACATCGAGGTCACTGAGGACAGGGTACCCCAGATCGTAGAGCGGCACCTTATCGGAGGAAAGGCAGTAGAGGAATGGACTCTGGATGAGAACAGTCCTCTGATAACGCTTCAAGAGATAAGGGTGATGCACAACCAGGACCTCGACCCGATGAACATCGAGGAGTATATTTCCAGAGATGGCTATCAGGCCCTGGCCAAGGTTTTGACTGAGATGAAACCAGAGGAGGTTATCGAGGAGGTCAATAAGGCAGGTTTGCGGGGACGGGGAGGTGCAGGTTTCCCCACCGCTAGAAAGTGGGGCTTTGTCCGCAGCAGCCCGGGCGACGAAAAATATGTAGTCTGCAATGGTGACGAAGGCGACCCTGGTGCTTACATGAACCGGGCTGTCCTTGAGGGCAATCCCCATTCGATAATCGAAGGCATGACCATCGGCGCTTATGCCATAGGAAATGTGCACCAGGGCTATGCCTACATTCGTGCGGAATATCCCCTTGCCATCGAGACCTTAAGCCACGCTATTGCTCAGGCGAGGGAATATGGGCTTTTGGGCAAAAATATCCTCGGCACTGGGTTTGAATTCTCAATTGATATATTCCCCGGAGCCGGTGCTTTTGTCTGCGGAGAGGAAACAGCTCTCCTCGGCTCTATCGCGGGAAGGAGAGGGAACCCCCGGCAAAGGCCACCCTTCCCAGCCAATAAAGGCCTCTTTGATAAACCGACCACCCTCAATAACGTAGAGACCTGGTCAGATGTCCCGCAGATTATTTGGCGGGGGGCTGATTGGTTTGCCAGCGTTGGCACTGAGAGAAGCAAGGGGACTAAAACCCTGTGCCTCGTAGGTAAGATAAATAACACTGGCCTCATCGAGGTTCCATTGGGGACACCGCTGGGCCAAATTGTGTTCGACATCGGCGGTGGCATACCCAATGGCAAGAAATACAAGGCGGTGCAGATAGGTGGGCCATCGGGCGGTGTTATCCCCATTGAGCATCTGAATACCCCCGTCGACTATGAAGCGGTTACCGCATTGGGAGCGATCATGGGCTCTGGCGGACTCGTGGTTATGGATGAAGATAGCTGTATGGTGGATGTGGCTAAATACTTCCTCCAATTCACCAGGGACGAGTCCTGTGGTAAGTGCACCCCCTGCCGGGCTGGAATCCCCAAAATGTTGGAGATCCTGACCAAGATCAGCCGGGGTGAAGGGAGGATGGAGGATCTCGACATTCTGGCAGAGCTTGGAGAGATGGTTGCCTCGGCTTCGCTATGCGGTCTGGGTCAGACCTCCCCTAACCCAGTGCTAACCACCCTTCGTCATTTTCGAGAAGAATATGAAGCCCATATTATCGACAAGAGGTGCCCAGCCGCTGTTTGTCAGGATCTGTTTAGAGCACCCTGTCAGCACACCTGTCCCGTCGGACTTGACGTCCCTGGATATGTAAGTTTGATCAAGGAGGGCAAGTTTGCTGAAGCCTATAGCATGATTAAGCAGCGTCTTCCTTTTCCCTTGGTAGTTGGTCGGGTGTGTAACCATCCTTGTGAGGGCAAATGTCGTCGCGGTCAGGTCGATGAACCTGTAGCGATCAGGGATTTAAAGAGATTCGCCGCTGACTATGCCTTTGAGTTGGGACTGCAATACACGCCGGAGGTGAAGGAGAAAAAAGAGGAGAGGGTCGCAATTATCGGAGCAGGCCCAGCGGGACTGTCAGCAGCCTGGGATCTTGCCATAGAAGGATACGAGGTCACAGTGTTTGAGGCCCTGCCCGTAGCTGGAGGAATGCTGGCCGTAGGCATTCCTGAGTACCGTCTCCCCAAGGATATCCTTAAGAGCGAGGTGGAAGCGGTTGCCAGGCTTGGTGTAGATATAAGGCTGAACACACCCATTGACGATATTGAATCCCTGCTGAAAGATGGGTATAAAGCGGTGTTCGTCGCTGTCGGAGCTCATAGAGGAGATAAGATGGGGATTCCAGGTGAGGACTCGGAAGGGGTCTATGATGCCATTGACTTCCTCAGAGAGATCAATCTAGGAAAGGAAATAGCGGTAGGGAAGAAAGTAGCGGTAGTTGGTGGAGGCAACTCGGCAGTCGATGCCGCCAGGATGGCTTTGAGGAAAGGGGCAGAGGAGGTGCACATATTCTACAGGCGAGAGAAGAAAGATATGCCAGCGATTGTCGAGGAAATAGATGCTACTGAAGAGGAAGGAGTCCTTTTCCACTTCCTGACGGTTCCCACCAAGATCTTGGGCAAGAATGGCAAGGTTTCGGGTCTTGAATGTATTCGAATGGAGCTAAAAGAGTTCGACAGAAGTGGCAGGAGAACCCCTTACCCAATTGAAGGGTCTGAATATGCAGTAGATGTGGATACAGTTATCGAGGCTATAGGTCAAAGGCCGGATACCTCATTCATGAAGGATAACAACATCAAACTAGGCAGAGGGGGAACCATAATGGCTGACCCACGGACCTTGGCCACTGACCACAACGGTATCTTTGCTGGAGGAGATGCGGTAACTGGTCCATGGACGGTAATCGAAGCCATCGCTGCCGGCCAGAGGGCTGCCTGTTCTATTAGGAGATACCTGCAGGGGAAGGAGCTTTCTCCATTAGTAGAGCGCGATGGCTATAAACCTATTGCTATCTCTTCGGTGCCGCCAACTGACGAGGAGACTAAAGAGAGAGCTAGGATCAGAACTACCGAGATCACCATGGCCAATAGAAAAGGCTCCTTTAAGGAAATAGTTTTACCTTACACCACGGAGGAAGCCAGAGAAGAGGCCTCTAGATGTCTGAGATGCGACCTTGAGGTTGAATAGGAGTAAGATATGAAAGAGATAACTCTGACAATCAATGACAAACAAGTTAAAGGGGAGGAAGGGGATACCGTTCTTGAAATCTGTCAGGCTAATGGCATCGACGTGCCCACTCTCTGTCATCTTGGCGGATTAAGCGACGTCGGGGCCTGTCGGATGTGCGTCGTGGAGATTGAAGGGGAAAGGAGGCCAGTTCCTTCTTGCACCTATCCCGCCAGGGACGGACTGGTGGTAAAAACCAGCACGGAGCAACTGGAGAAATATCGCCGCCAGATATTGGAACTCCTCTTCACCGAGCGCAATCATTTCTGTATGTTCTGTGAGCAGAGCGGAGACTGTGAGCTACAGAAGCTGGCTTACCGATATCAGATGGACAATGTGCGCTACCCTTATACTTTTCCTTCTTTGCCCGTTGATACATTAAGCGATTACCTGGTGATAGAGCATAACCGTTGCGTGCTTTGTGGCCGATGCATTCGGGTATGCGGTGAGATAGCGGCAATCTACACCCTGGATTTCGGTGGACGTGGCTGGGGAGCGATGGTAGTTGCCGACCTGGAGCAGCCAGTGGGCGAATCAACCTGCACCTCCTGCGGTGCTTGCGTGCAGGCATGTCCTACAGGTGCCATTTTCAGTAGGCTAAGCACTTACAGAGGCATACCAAGCGACTGCCAGCGGATAACGACAGTTTGCCCCATTTGTGGAGTTGGCTGTGAACTGGATGTACTGGTGAAGGACAATAACATCGTGAGTATTGAGGCACCAGAGCTAACCGGTCTGAAGGGGCCGCTTTGCAAACAAGGCCGCTTTGAGCTGCTTCGCGAAACCCGTCCCCGCCTAACCTCACCGCTGGTGCGAGGCAAAAAAGGCAACCTAGAGGAATGTACTTGGGATAAGGCAGCAGAGATTATCGCTGAGAGAGTAAAGGAATTAAAAGGTAGCTTCGCTGGCATGATATCACCAAGAATGCCAAATGAAACGCTTTCCCTTTTTAATAACTTTGTCCGTGATGTAGTAGGCAGCGATTTGATAGATACCACGGATGGAGAAAAATACAGGGTAATTAGGGAGGGCATTAAGCAGTTTCAGAATAGTGGAAAAGGGCTGGATATTGAGTGTCCTCTTGAAGAGATATTGGAGGCAGATTGCATTCTTGTGGCAGGAGCCGATCCCGATAGGACTAATCCCATCGCGGGCAATCTTGTACATCGAGCGGTAAGGCAAAGGGGAGCAAAATTGATTGTTATAGACTCCTCAAGGAATGTTTTTCCACTATGGACTGATCTTTGGCTTAAACCAAGAACAGGCAGTGAAGGGATTCTCCTTAACGGCCTGACCAAGATTATCCTTGACAAGGGCTTGGCCACGCCGCAGAAGGCAGGAACGGAGGCCGTTGCATCTCTCAGCCAGTATGAGATAGGCGAAGTGAGCAGGGCCACTAGCATAAATGAGGCCAGTCTGGAGTTGGCGGCGAAGACTTATGGCCAGGCTGAGCGTGGGGTCATCATCTATGGAGAAGGATTGCTGAAGAGCAACAATCCAAGCTTTGTCGCCTCCCTTCTCAACTTAGCTGCTTTGACAGGAAACCGGGTGGGGGATAAGTTAAGGATTATATCGCTGAAACCCAGTGCCAATAGCCGCGGTGGCTGGGAGCTAGGTCTGGCAGCACAAGACATAAAGAGGAATGGGCTGAAAGGATTATATCTGCTCCTTGGCGATGACAAGGTGGGTGAGGAACTATTGGACTGGCTTAGAGGTATAGATTTCCTGGTGGTTCAGGCGAGTTACCAATCACCTGCTACATCTACGGCTGATGTGGTTCTGCCTTCTCCCATCTGGGCCGAGAAGGAGGGCAAGTATATAAGCATGGATGGCAGCGTTCTTGAATTGAAACAAGCGCTTCAGCCACCAGAGGGTCTCCATCAGGACCAGGAGATATTGATAGAGCTTTCCAAGAAGCTGGGTCACGAATTGAGTCGGAGCTAGGAGGTTAAAGTTGGCAAAGGTTAAGGTCGCTTCAGCGTGGTTAGACTGTTGCTCTGGGTGCCACATGTCCATTCTGGATTTAGATGAGGCGCTCATCGATCTGGCAGAGGTGCTGGAACTCACCGCAACTCCTATAACCGATATCAAAGAATTCCCACCAGTTGACGTGGGGATTATTGAAGGCGCGGTAAGTAA
The DNA here is from genome assembly GCA_964648675.1 of uncultured Dehalococcoidales bacterium. Taxonomy (GTDB): domain Bacteria; phylum Chloroflexota; class Dehalococcoidia; order E44-bin15; family E44-bin15; genus DAOUVR01. The sequence continues at coordinate 1,178 of CAZYLE010000009.1, read as the reverse complement.
TGAGCATGACGAACAAGTAGCTAAAGACTTGCGTGCTAATTGCAAAATACTGATGGTAATAGGAGATTGTGCTTGTTTTGGTGGCATAGTCAGTATGCGCAACCTTTTCAGTATCGAGGAGATCCTTGATAGGTATTATCACACTGAGGGCAGCATTTGCGACAAGATTCCCTCTTCGGAAGATCTACCACCGTTGACAAAGGTTAGACCGATAAACGAGGTGGTTAAGGTTGATTGTTACGTCCCTGGCTGCCCACCCAGCGCTAAGGCAATACATTATGCCCTGTCGGAGCTTCTGGAGGGCAGAATACCGGTAGTCCCCAGCGAGATAATGAGGTTTGATTGAGGAGGTTATTGGATGACTAGAAAAATCGTAATTGAACCGGTTACCCGCGTTGAAGGGCATGGAAAAGTAACCATCTTGCTCAACGATAGCGGTAACGTGGAGCAGGCTAGATTTCATGTTACTCAGGTGCGAGGATTTGAGAAGTTCTGCGAGGGGCGATTGTTCTGGGAGATGCCACTCATCACTGCCCGGATCTGTGGCATTTGTCCAGTAAGCCACCACCTCGCGTCAGCAAAAGCTTGCGATGCTCTTCTGGGGGTGGAACTGACGCCGACAGCTCAGAAGCTACGCCGACTGATTCACATGGCGCAGATTGTTCAATCCCATGCACTGCATTTTTTCCACTTAGCTAGCCCCGATTTACTCTTCGGCATGGACGCTGACCCAGCCAAGCGAAATGTCATGGGGCTCATTGCTGAGGTGCCGGAAATAGCCACAAAAGGAGTGAAGCTGCGTGCTTTCGGCCAGAAAATAATAGAGATGCTCGGGAATAAGAGAGTTCATCCCAATGCTGCCATCCCTGGAGGGATGAACAAAGTACTTAGTCCTGATATGCGTAATCAAATTCTAAGCCAGGTTGATGAAGCTATTGCTGACTGCCAGTTCGCTATTGACCTATTCAAAGACTACCACAATAAGAACACCGAGGTGGTCAACAGCTTCGCCGATTTTACCAGTGCCTATCTTGGGCTGGTAGATGAAAACGGCAACGTTGAGTATTACGACGGAAAGCTCAGATTGAAAGACGGTAAGGGTTTCGTTTTGGAGGATGATATCGCTCCAGAGAACTACCTCTCAATTATTGAAGAAATGGTTGAGGATTGGTCCTACC
>CAZYLE010000008.1:0-22049 GCA_964648675.1 uncultured Dehalococcoidales bacterium | reverse complement strand
TAAGTACCTCCAGCACCAGACGGGGATTAGCGTTTTGCTCCAGTTGCGTCGTGGTCTGCTGAAGGCTCTCCACAAATGCCTTAATTGCCTTCAGTCTATAGCTCTGTGTCTCTTCACGAAGCCTTTCCTCTTGATCCGCATTGCTAATGCAATAGCCACATCCCCCTTTGGTCAGAAGCAGGTCACGCCACCATCCAATCCAGAGAGATAGCAACTCGTGGACTGCTTGTCGGTCTCGGCCGAATTGGTTTGCTAGCTGGGCAGCATAAGAGAAGCGTTCGGCTAAATTTTCTTCAGTGAGTCGTAGCAGTGAAGCCAGCCTCTCCGACCGCTCTCGGAGGATGCGCTCATCCTTCGAAGCGCTGACTGCCCAGCCAACGCAGCCACTGGAGAGCTTTGCCAGCGTCATCGCCCTTTCCTCGGGGATTCCCCAACGTTCAGTAAGTGTGTTTTGGACTGTAGCAATTGGCAACGGTCTCAGCTCTAACTTTTGACAACGAGAGAGCACTGTGGATAGAAGCCTCTTCTCGTTTGTGGCAAGCAGAATTAGCTGAACATTGGACGGCGGTTCCTCCAGGGTCTTAAGTAGGCAGTTGGCGGCCTCATGGGAGAGATGTTCCGCCCCATCAATGATAAAGACTCGATACCTCCCCTCAAAAGGTCTGAGGCTAGCGGAGTGCTGCATGTCCTTCATCTGGTCGATGCCTATCTCTTTCCCATCATCGAGGCTAATCACCTGAACATCGGAATGCTTTAGCTCTTCAATTCTCACGCACTGATTGCAAGCGCTACATGGCCTATCCTCGCCTTGGCAATTCAGCGCTTTGGCCAGGTCTATCGCCAGTCTCATCTTGCCAACATGCGATGGACCGACGAAGAGATAGGCATGGGCCAGCTTCTTATTCTTCAGGCTCCGATCCAAAAGGCCCACCGCTTTTTCATGTCCCACTATCTGCCACATAGGATTTCCCCTTAAACTAGGTCGCGGCTCATCAAATCCTCATAGTCTTGGCGTCGCCGAATAAGGCGCGCCTTCCCATCTTTAACCAGGACGATGGCTGGTGTCAATGAGGCATTGTAATTTGACGCCATGGAGAGGCAATAGGCACCACAGCAAGGGACGGCGATGATGTCGCCGGGTTCAAGCTTGGGAAGATCGATGTCAGTAATCAGAATGTCTGCTGATTCGCAGAATTTTCCGGCGATAGTGACCCGCTCCGATTCACCTTCCACCTTGTTTGCTACCACTGCCTCATATTTAGCTTGATAGAGGGCGGGGCGGATGTTGTCCGCCATGCCCCCATCTATTGAAACGTACTTACGCACACCTGGGATCTCTTTTATCGCTCCAGTGGTGTAAAGGGCGACCCCTGCCTGCCCCACCATAGACCTCCCTGGCTCCAGGATTAACCGCGGTGGCTCAACGCCGAGCTCCTTGGCCTCTACTAGAATGGTCGAAGTGATGGTCTGGGCGAATTCAGAGATTGTAGGGGCTGGCGAATCCTCGCTATAAGTGATGGCTAGTCCTCCCCCAACGTCAAGTTCGTTGAGTCTAAATCCATATTTACTTTTCATCTCAACAGCGAATTGAAGCAACACGGCGATCGCTTTTCGATATGATTCCAACTCGAAAATCTGCGAGCCGATGTGAAAATGCAGCCCATTGAGTTCAAGATTGGTACATGACATTGAGCGAGCGATAGCATCATCAGCCTGTGTCATAGGGAAGCCAAATTTGCTATCGCTGACTCCTGTGGTTACGTAGGCATGAGTATGTGGGTCTACACCAGGGGACAGACGGAGCAGAATCCCTTGATCAATCCCAACCTCCTTTGCCAGCCTATTCAGCAAGGAAAGCTCATAAAAGTTGTCCACTACAACATTACCTACACCGCACTGAATAGCCAACTCCAGCTCCTCATGCGACTTGTTGTTGCCATGAAAATAGACTTTTTCCATAGGGAAGTCTACCGATTTGGCGATGGAGAGTTCCCCACCAGAGACCACATCAAGCCCTAAGCCCTCTTCCTTGAAAATCTGCGCCAAAGCCCGGTTGATAAAGGCTTTGCACGCGTAGATGACAAGGTTATCGGGATAGAGACGTGTAAAGTCCTCGCGGTATTCAGCACATTTGCCTCTCAGGGTTGCTTCGTCAAAGACATAGAGAGGCGTGCCGAACTCACTGGCGAGCGCTACAGCATCGCAACCGTTAATAATGAGATGATTCTTCCTATCAGATTGTGTGTTTAGAGGAAATAGAGAAAATCTGAGCATATCTTCCTCGCATTGGTGACTTGACCGTGGCTAGTTGATGGTGTAGTAGGCGTCCTCTCCTTTTCCGAGACAGGATGCCTTTCCCTCTCGCTCCAGCTTTATGAGATGGGCGAGAATCTGTCCCTCTGCTGCAAAATGAAGGCGACTATCTAGCTCTGGGTAGATCTCATTCACCAGTTCTCTCACTGTTGACTTCCCTTGTCTCAGCCCAGCTATTACCTGCTCCTCTCGCTCCAAGCGATGCTGTATTAACTCCTCGATCTTTCGTTTAGCTTCTTTTATTGGTGGACCGTGCCCGGGGCAGATCATCGCAATGTCATAATTGAGGAGTTTCCTCAGCGAATCGATATATATGGCCATATCACCATCTGGCGGTCTCATTGCGGTAGTTCCAGTGCCCACTACTTGATCTCCAGAGAAGAGGATCCTTTCACCTACGAGATAAATGCAAATATGCCCTGGGCTGTGTCCCGGCGTGTGGATTATTTCCAGTTTAATGTCGTCGAGGAGCAGGTTATCGCCGTCTACCACTGCTTTGTCCACCGGGATGGCCGCTCGCTCTACTTCGGCGGAGTGGAGCACGATGTCCGCCCCCGTTTCCTCCCTAATCAGCGCTGCGCCGCCCGTGTGGTCCGGGTGAGTATGCGTGAGCACGATATAACGTAAGTCTGGCTGGACGGTATTTATGTAGTCAATCCGCGCCCTAATGGATTCCTCATCGCCATATCCAGAGTCTACAAGCGCACTGTGATACTTATCGACCACCAGATAGACATTTGGTGCGAAAAAGCCCATGAAAGAGGCCTTGTCCACCGGGATAGAATGGATTCCAGAGGCAATCTCCATTTCGGCCTCCTTCTTCTTATCATAAGCCTATGGAGAATTCACTCCAGCATATTAGCAATTGAATAGGGCAAAGTCAACTGCTGGTTGACAGGGGTAGGGGATAGGGCTAGTATTGGCCTCAGGTGAGCGATGTATCAAAAGGGCGTTATGGATAACGGGCTACGGATTATCACTAGCTCTATGAGTGGTACCCGTTCTGTGACCATTATTTTCTTCCTCGGCGCGGGCTCTATATACGAAAGAGCGGAGGAAGCAGGTCTCTCCCATTTTATTGAGCACCTCCTTTTCAAGGGGACACACCGCCGACCTACGCCAAAGGATATCGCAGAGACTATTGAAGGAGTGGGTGGTATGTTCAATGGGGCTACCAGTAAGGAAGCTACCGTGTACTGGTGCAAGGTGGCTCGTCCCCATTTCCCGTTAGCTTTGGACCTGATGGTTGATATGCTCCGACACTCCAAATTTGACGCTCAGGACATGGAGCGGGAACGCGAGATAATTATGGAGGAGCTCAAAGAGAGCATGGATTTGCCACACCAACGAGTGAGCATGCTTATCGATGATGTGGTGTGGCCTAACCAGCCTCTGGGCCGCGATATTATTGGTAGCAAGGAATCAATAAGTGGCTTGAGTCGGGAGATGATTGAGGACTATACCAGCCACCAATATGTGCCCAACAACGCCGTAGTCAGCGTTGCTGGTGACATAAGTCACGATGATGTCCTATCGGCCATCAGTGGGGCCTTGAGCGATTGGGCTCGGGGTAGTACCAAGCCTCCTTGCCCTACCGATGACACCCAGCAGGAACCTCGACTCCGTATTGAGCAAAAGGACGCTGAGCAAGCTCACCTTTGCCTGGCGATACGCGGTCTACCCATCCTTCACCCCGACCGTTTCAACCTAGACTTACTTAACGTAGTTCTGGGAGAGGGGATGAGCAGTCGCTTGTTCCTGGAGATTCGAGAGAGGAGGGGGCTTACCTACGACATCTATAGCTACGTTCAGCACTTCCTCGATTCAGGGGCTATTACCATCTATGCCGGCGTTGATCCGAAACACGTTGATACCGCTATCGAAGCCACTCTGGAGCAATTGCAGCTCCTCAAAGAGGACATTCCTGAGGCTGAGCTATCCAAGGCAAAAGAGTATGCTAAGGGGCGCCTCTTGCTTCGTATGGAAGACACAAGGAATGTTGCTAGCTGGACAGGGGGGCAAGAGCTGCTTGCCAGGCGTATATACACTGTCGATGATGTGGTATCGATAATAGATGCCATCACCATAGATGACCTGAAAAGAGTGGCGAGAAAACTACTGGTTTCACAGAGCCTCAACCTTGCTATCGTTGGACCCGTTACTAAGGAGCATAACTTTCGCAGGCTACTTAGGCTTTAGTGTGGAGGAAGCACTACCTCGACGCCAGCCTCGTTCTGAGTTATCTTGAAGCTAGTGTCCTCATCATACCTTTCAAAGTGGAGGTCTACCGTTCCCTGGCCGATGCGAAGATTGGTGACTGAAGCTTGCTTTATCCATGAGGGCAGCTTTGGGGTTACGTAGATTCTCTTGGTGAAGGCATCGACTTTTAGCCCAAGCATAGACTGGAAAAGGAGGATGGTGCCCCCTGCGGTCCAGGCTTGGGGGCTCGAGCTCACTGGGTACTCCGCGGGCACAGAGTGGCCCTCTCGATCGCGGGTGAAACCGCAGAAGAGCTCGGGCAAGCGTCCATAAGGGAAGAACCGACTAGCTTCGAAAAGCTGAGTGATGATCTGCTCCGCTTCCCAAGGGTAGCCATATCTCCTCATCCCGGCAACGATGAGGGAGTTGTCATGGGGCCAGATGCTGCCATTTTGATAGCTCATCGGATTATATGTTGGTTCCCTATTGCTCACCGTCCTGATGCCCCAGCCACTAGCCATATCGGCTGAGGTAAGTCGCAGCACCAGGTATCTCGCCTTCTCTTCATCCACAATGTCACAGAAGAGGCAGTGCCCTGGGTTTGATGTGAGAACTTCCACAGGTTTATTATCGGCATCAAGGGCTTGGGCGAAGATGCGCTTTTCCTCAAGCCAGAAATCCTGGTTAAACTTTTCCTTTAACTGCGCAGCACTTTTTTCTAGCTTGGCAGCAAGGGATATCTCACCTTTTCTGGTTAGTAATACAGCCATCTCCTTCATCGCCTTATAGGCATAGCACTGTACCTCAACTAGAGCCACCGGCGGCTCAACCGGTGTGCCATCGGGATAGGTTATGGCGCCGTAGCTGTCTTTCCAGCCCTGGTCTCTGATACCACGTGGCGAGCGGCTTAGGTATTCCAAATAGCCATCGTCATCGAAGTCCCCATAGTGCTCCATCCACTCTAGGGCTCTCTTAGCTGCCGGCAAGATCTCTTGGTAAAGCGCATCATCGTCAAGCCATCTCATAGTCTCGGCGAATAGTATCAGGAAAAGAGGGGTAGCATCCACGCTCCCATAATAGGCACTATGTGGGATCTCCCCGGTCGTTGCCATATCTCCTTTGCGTATTTCGTGAATAATTCTGCCCGGCTCCTCATCTCGCCAGGGGTCGACCTTCGTTCCCTGGTGCTTTGCTAGGAAGCGCAGCGTATTAACAGCTATTTGCGGATTGAGCATCAGTGTCTGAAGAGAGGTAATGAGACTGTCTCGCCCGAAGATACATGCGAACCAGGGGATGCCTGCGGTGGGAACCATCCCATCAGGAGTTATATCCATGAGGAGGCGGAGGTCAAGTGTGCTCCTGTGGAGAAACTGATTAAATAGCTGGTTATCGGTTTCCAGCTTGGCGCACTGGTTATGCCAATCCTGATAGGAAGAGCGCAAATCAGCTAAGCCCTTGGTAAAGGCTGCCACCGTGGGGGTAAGCTCACCTTCTATGGTTAGGATGTGAAAGGTGATGGACTGAGGTTTACCCGGTATAAGGGTTAGATCCCAGGTCATCTTGGCACAAGCGGGGCGAAACACCGTCATGATGGCGGGCTCCACAGCGTCGGGTATGAAAGTGCTAGGGCGGCGAAGGACAGGCTCTTCGGCGCATACATCAATCTCTACCTTTGATGGTTTGACATCGAAAATGATCTCGGTACGCCGCTCCACCTCATCTAGCCCCAGGTAGCTTAAGGTTAGACGGGAATCGGCGAAGTGGGGTGGGTTAAGCTGTCCCCGTCTCTCTCTTTCCCAGCCACGCACCTCAAAGATGTCGTAAAAGTCGCTGCCACAGACAATGGTGAACTGGATGGGACTGGGGAATGGATTGTGGTTGTAGAAGCTTATACATTCATGGAGCCCATCCTTGAGGAAGCGACTGCGCCTGATGCTGATGGTCCGTGACAGGGCAATGTTGCCATCAGAAAGCTCCATGGTGGGGTTTGCCATCTGAACATCGCAGACATAGTTTTCCTCGCTTGATGAAGCGAGAAGGCGTGGCTGCTGACTGCCGATCCTTGTCTCGAGAATGGAAAGGAAGCGCGTATCGTGGGAGTAAAGCCCGAGCCTGCGCCGACCGCGGGGCATATCCCCCAACTCATCCGAGACCATCATAATTTGATTCTCTTTAAGGACATGCAGTTCCAAGCGTCACCATCCCTAAAGGATTTCCTGATTATTAGTAGCCGCAGCCTCATGGCTGCGGCTACCGTTTCCTTGAGAATTGAGGTTCAACTTAGGCATTAATACTCGGGCATTTGGGGCATTGGGGCCCTTTCCTTTTCAGGAAGGTCGGCAATCAGCGACTCGGTGGTTATCACCATAGCGGCGACGCTCGCTGCGTTTTCCAGCCCGGCTATTGTCACCTTGGCTGGGTCGATGATGCCCCGCTTCTGCATATCGGCGTAGTCGTCCCTCAGGGCGTCGTAGCCAATTCCTGGTCTACTCTTCTTCACCTTCTCCACCACCACTGAGCCCTCCCTGCCGGCGTTGATAGCGATCATCTTGAGCGGCTCAACGAGGGCGTGCCTGACAATGTTAACCCCGGTTGCTTCATCACCAGAAACCTTAATCTTGTTCAGGACGGGCAAGGCATTGATGAAAGCGACCCCACCACCGGCAACGATACCGTCTTCCACAGCAGCCCTGGTGGCGGAGAGGGCATCCTCGACGCGGTGTTTCTTCTCCTTTAGTTCGACCTCGGTGGCGGCTCCCACCTTGAGCACGGCAACGCCGCCGGCGAGCTTTGCCAAGCGCTCCTGCAGCTTCTCTTTATCAAATTCGGATGTGCTGTCCTCTATCTGGGCCTTTATTTGCTTTATCCTCGCCTGAATAGTTTCATCGGAGCCCTTGCCCTCGACGATGGTAGTATCATCCTTGGTGGCTACCACTTTTCTTGCTCTACCGAGATCCTCAGTAGTAGCTGAATCGAGCTTTCGCCCCATCTCCTCAGTAATCACCGTGCCCCCGGTGAGGATGGCCATATCCTCAAGCATTGCCTTTCTGCGATCGCCAAATCCTGGTGCCTTCACGGTGAGGCAGTTAAGGGTACCCCTCAGCTTATTGACCACCAGGGTGGCCAGAGCCTCGCCATCGACATCCTCGGCAATGATGAGGATGTTCTTTGAAACTTGAAGCACCTTCTCCAAGACGGGCAGAAGATCAGCGACAGCGGATATCTTCTTATCGGTGAGCAAGATATAGGGGTCCTCGAGCTCCGCCTCCATTCTCTCTGGGCTGGTTATGAAGTAGGGGGAGATGTAGCCTCTATCGATCTTCATCCCCTCGACGTACTCCGTTTCAAATTGTATCCCCTTGCCTTCCTCTACGGTAATCACGCCATCCTTGCCCACCTTGTCCATGACCTCGGCTATAATATTGCCGATCTCCTCATCGGCCGCCGAGATAGCGGCAACCTGGGATACCTGCTCGCGGGTGGTTACCGGAGTTGATATCCTTTTGAGTTCCTCGATAATAGCGGCGGTTGCCTTTTGAATGCCCCTTTTTAATGCCATGGGGTTTGCCCCGGCAGTGACATTCTTCATCCCTTCGTGGAGCATCGCTTGGGCAAGCACGGTGGCGGTAGTGGTGCCATCGCCAGCGATATCATTAGTCTTGGTTGCCACCTCCTTTATCAGTTGAGCCCCGATGTTCTCGAACGGGTCCTCCAGTTCTATCTCCTTAGCGATGGTGACGCCGTCATTGGTTATGGTGGGGGGGCCGAACTTCTTGTCCAGCACTACGTTCCGCCCCTTTGGTCCCAGGGTGATTTTGACCGCATCGGCCAGGGCGTCCATCCCAGTTTTTAGATGTGCCCTTGCATTTTCACTATAAGCAATCTGTTTTGCCATTTCTCCTCCCTTTAACTGAACTTGGCCAATATATCGCTCTCGCGCAGGATCAGGAGTTCCTCATCGTTGGCGGTGATCTCAGTGCCAGCATACTTAGCGTAGACCACCTTGTCTCCCTTTTTCACCTCCATGGTCACCCTCTTGCCGTTATCGTCTAACCTTCCCGGGCCTACGGCGATGACCTCACCACGCTGAGGCTTCTCCTTTGCGGTATCAGGTAATATAATACCTCCTTTGCTTACCTCTTCTTCAACCATTGGTCTCACTACTACTCGATCTCCTAACGGCTTCAGCTTGGTTACCACTTTCGCCCTCCCTCTAAATTATCTGATTAGCACTCTCACCAGCAGACTGCTAATCATATTAGCCTAGATTGGCGTGGGCTGCAAGTGGGCAGATAAGTATTAATAGCTATTGGTGGCATTTGAGATAAATTTAGTTTATTCTTATTATCAAATTGTTCTATATAGGTCTCTTTTACTCTTGGATGCTACCTTTGACAATGAACACGGAAACGTGTAAGCTATATCTGTGATAGCGCGAGGGAGAAAGAAGAAGGCACAGTGGGATGGGGAAGGCGTTCGCGCTCTGAGGCAGCATTTGGGCCTGACCCAGCAGGAGATGGCCGATGAGCTCGGTACGCGCCAGCAGACCATCAGCGAGTGGGAGCGGGATATGTATCGTCCCAAGGGCACCTCATCGAGGCTGCTTACCATCATCGCCGAGCGGGCTGGTTTTGAATACGGGGCAAAGAGAAATACACAACCTTAGAGATGGGTGATTTTTGCTTTAGATGATTGGGACTTGGTGAGGTTCGAGGGGATAGTAGCGGGTGAGCGGTGATGTTGTTTATACCTTGGGAACGAGCGATCGAACCCCGGATGAATTCTTGGCGCTGCTCAAGGACGTCGGTGTCGAGGTGGTGGTAGACGTTCGCCGCTTCCCCACGTCGAGATTCAAACACTTTGACAAGGATGAGCTTTCCCGGCTGCTCGAGAGAGGGGGCTTCCATTATATTTATCTCGGTGAGGAACTAGGGGGATATCGAAGGAAGGGATACGAGGCTTATGTCGGCACGGAGGAGTTTAGGCAGGGGCTTAGCCGGCTTAAAGAACTGGCCCGTGAGAGGAGCGTGGTCATTCTCTGTGCCGAACGGCTTCCTTGGCGGTGCCATAGAAGGTTTATTGGCCAGGAACTGGAAAGGGATGGCTTCAAGGTCACTCATGTCATCGATGAAAAGAGGGTGTGGATGCCCCGAGGGCAGGTTGATGGTAATGGTTGAAAGACAAGGCTTCATTTTTGCGTAGAGCTACATGCAATCGTGTAAGAATGATCCATAGCAGAATTTCCTTTAAGAAGTATTGGTATCCTATGATGATTTGACTGCTACGGTGATAGGAGTGTAAGATATAATAGTAGAGGTTTTCTCTCATGCTAGAGTGGGAGCGGTGCTGGGGTGGGGAACATTCCTAAATTGGACACAAATGTAACATGCGAGCGTATAGGTAACTGATATGAAATTGTGGAGAATACCCTTCGATCAGGCGGAAAAGGCTATTAAGCCGGTTAAAGTGCTGATCGACAAAGATAGATGCAAGGGGTGCGGCTACTGTGTGGAATTCTGCCCCAGGGAAGTGCTTGATGTGAGCGAGGAACTAAATCCCCAAGGCTATACCCTCGCCATGGTGGTAGATGAGAGCAAGTGCCTGGGCTGTGGCTTATGTGAGACGCTTTGTCCCGAATTTGCCATCCGCTTGGTATTGTGCGACAGCGGGAACTGACGGGAGTTTATATGACTGAAGACGGAGTGCTCTGTGGAACTTTTTTCATGAATGGCGATGTGGCCTGCGCTGAGGGGGCAATCAGCGCCGGTTGTCGCTTCTTTGCTGGATATCCCATCACCCCGGCCACCGAGGTGGCCGAGACGATGAGTGAGCGGCTTCCCCAAGTGGGTGGTATATATATCCAGATGGAGGACGAGATCGCATCCATGAATGCCATACTGGGTGCGTCGTGGGCGGGGAAGAAGGCAATGACAGCAACCTCCGGACCTGGGTTCAGTCTAATGATGGAGAACTTGGGGTTGGGAGTGATGCTGGAAACGCCATGCGTTTTGGTCAATATACAGCGAGCTGGCCCATCTACCGGTTTGCCTACCCTGCCCGCTCATGGAGACATGATGCAGGCACGATGGGGCTCACACGGCAGCTACGAGATCATTGCGCTGGTGCCTAGCTCTCCTCAGGAGATGTTTGAGCTTACCATCATGGCGTTTAACCTGTCGGAGGTATACCGTGTTCCTGTGTTAGTGATGGCTGACGAGGTGGTGGGACACATGAGCGAGAAGGTAGTCATACCAAATATATCGCCTGAGCAACTCCAGCATCGGCGACGGCCTGATGTGGCACCGGAGAAATATCTACCCTACGAAGCTGATGCGAATTTGGTCCCCCCAATGGCCATAGCCGGCGAGGGCTACCGCTTCCACGTTACTGGTCTTACCCACGATGAGAAGGGATATCCGGTAATGACTGCTGAGGCTCAGGATAAGTTAGTGCGCCGTCTGGTGGACAAGATCAGGCTTAACAGAAAAGACATAGTAAGATATGACGAGGTCGATGTAGGGGATGCAGATGTTGTGGTCTGTGCCTACGGAATAACCGCACGAATCGCCCGACTAGCGGTACAGCAGGCAAGGGGCAGCGGGATTCGCGCCGGTTTACTGCGGCTGATAACAGTGTGGCCGTTCGCCGAGGAGCGCGTAAGGGAACTAGCGCAACAGGTTAAGGCTTTCGTTGTCCCCGAGATAAACTACGGCCAGATTGTATTGGAGGTAGAAAGGTGCGCTGCGGGCAGGGCCACTACGTTGCTCGTGCCGCATATGGGTGGTGGCGTACACGCTCCCGAGACCATACTGAAAGCTATTAAGGAAGCAGTGCAATGACAAGTACAGTAACAGTGGAACAAAATACTATAGAGGACTTCCTCAGATTGGACAGGATGCCGCATATATGGTGTGCTGGGTGTGGTATAGGGCCAGCAATGGGATGTTTGATCAAGGCTATCAAACGCGATGGTCTCGACCCAGACAAGATTGCGGTCGTCTCGGGAATTGGCTGCGCTGGACGGGCGGCAGGCTATCTTAGGTTGGACTCATTTCACACCACACATGGTCGGGCACTTCCCTTCGCCACTGGCCTGAAACTGGGAAACCCCGAATTGAATGTAGTAGTCTTTTCAGGAGACGGCGATCTCGTAGCCATAGGAGGCAACCACCTCATCCATACTGCACGGCGCAATATGGATATGACCGTCATCTGTATAAACAATTTCAACTATGGCATGACTGGCGGACAACTGGGGCCTACTACGCCTGTCGACGCCCGTAGCACCACATCGCCTTACGGCAACTTCGAGAATCCCTTTAATGTGCCATACCTTGCGGCGGCCAGTGGTGCCACATACGTTGCCCGCTGGACAGTGCTGCACGCGCGCCAACTGGAGAGGTCTATCGCCGAGGCGATGGTCAAACCGGGATTCAGCTTCATAGAGGTGATAAGCCCCTGCCCGACGTTATACGGACGCATGAACAAGCAGTCACAGGGGCTGGATACCATGCACTCATACCAGGAAAGAAGCATAGTTCGTGATGGAGCCGATCCCAAGGATCTAGACATAACTTTCGACGGACCCATTGTTGTAGGAAAGTTTATCGACATAGAGCGCCCGACATTCTGGGATCACTACCGACAATTGCTTAACAGAGTAGGCGGGAAAGAAAACCAATAGTAGGCCGAATGTGTTTGGCTCTACCAGGGCAATAGATGGGGTGAAAGAGTTTGAGTATAAAGGAAGTAAGAATAGCCGGATTTGGTGGACAGGGGGTAATATTATCAGGGCAGATAATAGGTCAAGCTGCTTCCATATATGATGATGGCTTTGCCACCCTGACCCAAAGCTATGGGCCAGAGGCACGTGGTGGCTCATGCATGTCCGAGGTAGTGATCTCTGATGAACCCATAGACTATCCGTATGTGCGAAACCCGAATGTTATTATCATCCTATCGCAGGAAGCCTACAGTAATCACGGGCAAAATCTCCCTGACGACACACTGATGATTATAGATCCAGATTTGGTAAAACGCGATCCATCGCAAAACCCGCCACCCTTACCCATACCAGCTACACGCATGGCGCGGGACATGGGGCGGGCGGTGGTTGCCAATATCATAATGCTGGGCTTTCTGGCAGCGGTGAGTGATCTGGTTTCCCCTGAGTCGCTCAAGAAGTCTGTCCTGGCCTCTGTACCAAAGGGAACGGAGGAGTTCAATGCCAAGGCTTTTGAGTTAGGATGTAACTATGGGTTAGAGCACGGAAGGCGAGGTGAGGGCGCAAATGGCTAGGGGGGTTGCCGTGATTGGCGGCAGTGTAGGTGCGGCGCAGGCTGCCCTCACCCTGGCCGAGTTGGGTGTTGAGGTCAAGCTAATTGCACCCTTCTGGGCACTGGGCTTAGATAATACTACTGAGAGTACCTCAGTCACTTCTTCTGAGGAGCTGCTTGGCGCCTGGCCGCTGTTGCTTCGAGCGGCGAGCCATCCACTGGTTACCCTATATACCAACGCGGAAGTTACCGCTATAGGTGGTAGGAGGGGAAGGTTCACCATAAAGGCAACCAAAAACCCTCGCTACGTACGGACGGACCTGTGCACCGGCTGCGGCCGCTGTGAGCAAGAATGCTCGGTGCAGGTGCCCTTACTGTTTGACGGCCGCGTGGTGACCCACAGTGTCATCCACGCCCCTGTTTTAGGCGCCAAGACAGTACCTTCAGCTTACAATATAGAGAAGAAGGGCATTGCTCCCTGTCGCGCAGCATGTCCCCTCGGTATCAACGTCCAAGGGTTCGTCTCTTTATTGTCTAAGGGCAAAGTGGACGAGGCCCTGAGCCTGATAAATGAGGCGGCACCCCTGGCCGGAGTGCTCGGCCGCGTATGCACGTACCCGTGTGAGGAAAACTGTAAGCGAAAGGAGGTTGACAGCCCGGTATTCATACGTGGCCTGCATCGTTATGCGGCGGATAACGCCTCTGGCGGCATCAACTACAGGCGCAAGGCCCCCGCCGGGTCCAGGCGAGAAAGAATAGCCATCGTTGGCAGCGGCCCTGCCGGCCTTACTGCTGCCTGGGAGCTGGCGCGCCGGGGCTATCAGCCTACTATATTCGAATCACATGCGGTGGTGGGTGGCATGCTGGCCACGGGCATTCCCCGATTCCGCCTCCCCTGGGAGGTACGATATAGAGAAGTGGAGGCAATCAAGGCCCTGGGAGTGGACATAAAGACAGGGGTAACAGTAGGCCGCGACGTAACGATATCAGATCTAAGAGAGCGAAAGTACAGGGCTTTCTTCTTGGCTATAGGTGCTCATCAAAACAACAGGCTGAACATCCCCGGTGAAGATTTTGAGGGCGTAGTGGATGGCATGTCGCTCCTGTTTGCGTTGAATCTGAGGGTGGGCACCTCCGTAGGTTCCAATGTGGTGGTCATTGGCGGCGGCAATAGCGCAGTTGATACGGCCAGGACGGCAAACAGACGGAGCAAGGGGCAGGTGCGAATAATCTATCGCCGCACAGCGGAGGAAATGACTGCGGTGAGTGAAGAAGTAGAGGATGCCATCAGGGAAGGCATATCTATAGAATACCTGACAACTCCGGTGGAGATCCTCGGTGATGGGAACAAGGTAACTGGTATACGGTGCCAGCGTATGGTAATGGGTGAGATGGAAGCCGATGGCCGCCGCAGGGCTGAGCCAATACCAGGAAGTGAGTTCGTGATTGACGCTGACAATGTGGTGGTGGCCATCGGACAGCAGCCCAACATCTCCCAGTTAAACAT
Source organism: uncultured Dehalococcoidales bacterium (assembly GCA_964648675.1). Lineage (GTDB taxonomy): Bacteria > Chloroflexota > Dehalococcoidia > E44-bin15 > E44-bin15 > DAOUVR01. Next base: position 7,754 of record CAZYLE010000008.1, on the reverse strand, counting down.
GAAGTGGCTTGATGTCGATAGCGATAGGGATACTGTAAAAGTGGATACTCTAACCCTTGAGACCGGAATACCGGGTATCTTTGCTGGCGGCGATTGTACCACCGGTTCCAACAACGTTGTAGATGCTGTGGCCGCTGGCCTGCGTGCTGCGGAGTCGATAGACCGGTACCTGAGGGGACGCGATCTGAGGAGGGGTCGCTCTCTGGAGAAACCTCAGGCGGTCGAGGTTGATATAAGAGAAAGGGATATTTCATATTACAAGAGAGCCCGCATGCCTGAAATCCCTCTTTCCAGAAGGATGGGCAATTTTGAGCAAACGGCTCTGGGGCTCCTTGGTAAGGTGGCGGAGCGCGAGGCCGGGCGTTGTATCAACTGCGCCCTGTGTAGCGAATGCATGGAATGCGAACGAGTATGTGAATTGAACGCAATATTCCACGGGGACAGTATAAAGCAGTTAGATATACCTGCCGAGATCATAATTGACTTCAACACCTCAAACAACGGGACAAAAAATCATCTGCGAACGTATGATATTGATCAAAGTACACCTTCAAATGTCACAGGGCCGGGCATCTATATAGTGGGCGGAGGGGAGGACCTTGGTCTGGAAGGCGAACTTGACCGGGCCTCAGCCGTTGCCCTTAAGGCCGCCATTGAGCTTAAGTCGAGGGAGGCACCACGCCCGAAGGTGCCCGATACAGCAAGCCCGCCAGATGTCGATTTGGACCAAACGCATGAGGAAGCAGGGCCAGCCAATCTTGGGGAGGCCCGCATCGGTGTGGTCCTATGCCGCTGCGGCGGTAGCATAAGCTCGGTGATAGACTGCAATCAGGTGACCAATGAAGTGCTCCGGATTCCCGGTGTGTGCAACGTTCTGGAGATATCGCAGGCATGTAGTGAGGAGGGGGCAAATATGATTGTAGCCCAGGCTGCAGAGTGGGACCTGGACAAGGTGGTGCTCGCTGCCTGCCGATGCTGTGGCCTGGAGCAGGTATGCTTTAGCTGCACGGACAGGCGGGTGATGTGCCAGCAGAATCTCAGCCATAGCCTCTCCTTGGACAATGGCAGGAATATGGAGTTCGTAAATATCCGTGAGCAATGCGCTTGGGTCCACCAGGACGACCCAGTAGGGGCCACACGCAAGGCGATAGGCATAATCTCGTCAGGGGTCGCCCGGGCCAAGGGTTCTTTGACAGCAGCAAACGAGGAGCGTCCGGTGGCCGAAGGCGTGTTCGTATTGGGCGCAGGGCTTTGCGGCCTAGCAGCAGCGAGAAACCTGGTGGCTCAGGGCTATTCAGTAGAGGTTGTTTCCGGTCCCGAATCGGACGGTGCCACGGGGCAACACAGCCCCGAATATATGGGCAGAAGGGATAATCTAATCAAACAACTCGAGGAGCAAGGTATACATATTAAGCCATGGCCCCATACCTTGGAGTTGGACGGCTCGCCAGGGAGCTATGAGGCTGTGGTGAGGTATCAGTCACAGACTTGCCGTATCAATGCCGGTGCGGTGATACTGGACATTGGACAGCATACCGGGGAAGTGCCCGCCGGTGACGGCGCTATACCTAGAGAGAACCTGCTCGGTCGCATCATTGCCCACAGAAGTCGCTCGGATGGACTTAACCGAGCAAGTTCCGCCGCTCTTAGAAGTCCCGCTATGAAGGAAACGGCTGGAATATTCATTGTATCGGCGGATGGAGAGGAGACACCCGAGGAACAGGTGCTCAAGGGGGCAGCGGTTGCCGCCAGGGCTTCAGCCTATGTCGGCCAAGGTGCGGTGAGCCCACGCGCTACCGCGGTGACCATTGATAGCAAGCTATGCCGCGGCTGCGGTGACTGCGCCGCCATATGCCCCTACATAGAGATGAGAGAACGCGACGGTGGCATAGCCTGCGCCTATGTTGACCAGGCACTATGTCTTGGTTGTGGGGCATGCATTGCTCACTGTCCTACAGGTGCCATAAGGCAGCCTTTTCAAAGTAACCAACAGATAATAGCCACGCTGGAGGCTTTGTTGGGGAGAGCGCCCATTACGGTTGGAGTTACATGAGTAAGTCAGAGGTGAATGTAGTTGTCTTCGCCTGTAACTGGGACGGCCTGAGTTGTGTCGAGACGGCAGCACAGCAAGGACTCACCTACCCAGCATCGGTGAAAGTCGTCAGAGTTAGCTGCCTGTCCAGGTTGCACCAAGGCTTGATGCTAAAGGCCTTTGAGCTGGGAGCAGACGGGGTGATGCTTCTTGGTTGTGAGCCGGGGAAATGCCAGTTTGACACCGACGCTGGACTTATAGCGCAGGAGCACGATAAGGCGCGGAAGCTAATGGGGCTACTAGGGTTGAGAGAAGAGAGGTTGGTACTCGCCCATATGCCACGCGGCGATGGCTCCGACTTCGTAGGACGGGTAACGAGCTTTATCGAAGCGATTGAGCAGATGCAGCCTGCCGTTCCCGGTGGTGCATAGCAGCGACTGGCTCAGCCAAGCCAACCATTTATGAGATAGGAAGATTATTTTGTGGAGCGAGAGAACATAACTGGTAAGTTGTTCGATACGGAACGAGAAATAAGCGATACCAGGATAAATCTATGCCTTGACTGCGGCAAGTGCACCGTGGTATGTCCAGTTGCCCAGCATGACCCGGATTTTAATCCCCGTCTCATAGCACAGAGACGGCTGGGACAGAACAGCAATACGCCGCAAGATGACACGATCTGGTCCTGCCTCAGTTGCTACATGTGCACCGAGCGCTGTAACTACCATGTAAGGTTCCCCGAATTTATACATGCCCTGAGATTTGAGGCGCTTGAGGAGGGAGCGCAGTTGCAGTGCGCCCATGGTGGGACGCTCCAGGCAGTGATGCATATGATGGCTCGTGGTGACCTACAGCAGGACCGGCTGCGGTGGCTGCCTCAGGACGTTGAATTAACCGAGCAATGCAACACGATATTCTTCGTTGGCTGTGCCCCCTATTTCGATGTTCTGTTCAGCGACCTAGGGGTCAACACGCTCGACGGGGTGAAGGAAGCCCTCAGGTTGTTAAACCGCGCTCAGATACCGTTCAACATCCTTGCCAACGAGCGCTGTTGTGGCAGAGACCTGCTGCTCCAGGGGGACAGAGAGGGGTTCCTGGCTCTGGCACGAGCTAACATGGAGGAGTTCGAGCGCCACGATGTAAGAAAGATAATCACTAGCTGTCCTGAAGGCCACTACACGCTAAAGGTAGAGTACCCCAGGATACTGGGCAGCACGGGAATTGAGGTAGTGCATCTGACGGAGGTCATAGCGCCGTTGCTGCGAAGCGGCGAGCTGAGTCTGGGTAGGCTTGAGAAAAGGGTCACCTATCATGACCCCTGTACCTTGGGAAGGTGCTCTCGGATATTCGATGAGCCGCGACAAATCTTGAGTGCAGTAGCAGGTCTGGAACTGGTGGAGATGGAGCAGAACCGGGAGAAAGCGCTTTGTTGCGGGGCAAGCCCGTGGGTGCATTGCGGTGCGGTAAACCGGGAGATACAGCAGCAGCGTCTCGCCCAGGCCGAGGCTACTAAAGCAGATGTGATGGTGACCGCTTGTCCCAAATGTCAGATACACCTGAAGTGTGCCCAGAAGAGCGGAGAGGGTGATTTTCCCCAGGTCGAAATCCAGGATCTGGCATATCTGGCTGGTCGCTCTTTAGACTAGGAGGTGAATTGGTTGGCTGAAGAGGAACTTAGAATAGGAGTATTTGTCTGCGACTGCGGACTCAATATAGCGGGGTCGGTTGATACCGAGGAGGTGCGTCGTTTCGCCGAGGGGCTTCCCGATGTTGTGGTCTCGATGAGAAATAGGTACACCTGCGCTGATCCGGGGCAGGAGGAGATAAAGGAGCACATACGGGAATACCGGCTGAACCGTGTGGTGGTGGCCTCCTGCACTCCGAGGCTCCATGAAGTCACCTTCCGCAACTGTGTGGCCGATGCTGGGCTCAACCCCTACCTTATGCATATGACCAGCATAAGGGAGCAGTGTAGCTGGGTACACCTCCACGACAGTGAGGCAGCCACCAAGAAGGCCAAAGACATCGTGAAGATGGCGGTGGCTCGCGCCCGCCTGCTTCAACCGCAACAGGAGTTGGAGATTCCTGTCACCGATGCTGCTCTGGTGATCGGCGGTGGAGTGGCTGGAATCCAGGCTGCCCTTGACCTTGCCGATGCTGGGCATCAGGTATATCTGGTGGAGAAGGCAGCCTCCATAGGTGGCATAATGGCGCAAATCGATAAGACCTTTCCCACTATGGATTGTTCAATATGTGTGCTTGGGCCTAAAATGATGGATGTGGGTAACCACCCACGAATCAAGCTTTTGACATACAGCACGGTGGAGGAGGTGTCGGGCTATGTTGGCAATTTCAAGGTGCGGGTGCGTAAGAAAGCGCGCTATATAGACGAAAACGAGTGCACTGCCTGCAATGACTGCGCTGAGGTATGCCCTGTGGTATTGCCCGACGAGTTTCAGCAAGGTTTCTCCTCGCGCAAGGCGGTATATATGCCCTTCCCCCAAGCGGTGCCGTCAGTGTATCTCATCGATATGGAGCACTGCCTGGGAAACAACCCTATAGCCTGTGACAAGTGTCTGGACGCTTGTGACAAGAAATGCATAGACCTGACCATGGCGGACGAGATTATTGAGCTGGATGTAGGTACTATAATCGTGGCCACAGGCATGGGTATATACGACCCTACTCCGCTGGACGAGTACGGATATACCCGCTTTGATAACGTCATCACCAGTATAGAATTTGAAAGGTTGATATGTGCTGGTGGGCCTACCGAAGGTCATCTGGTGCGCCCCTCAGATCATCAGAGTCCAAAGCGCATCGGCTTCATTCAGTGTGTTGGCTCACGAACAGAAAACCGCGGCAATCCCTACTGCTCCAACGTGTGCTGTATGAACACAATAAAGGACAGCCTGCTCATCAAAGAGCACTACCCCGATGCCGAGATCTACGTCTTCTACGTGGATATTCGCGCCTTCGGCAAGGGCTTCGAAGACCTATACCGACGTTCTAAAGAGGAAGGTGTCCGCTACATTCGCGGCCTGCCCGGCGAGGTCACCGAGGACCCTGAAACCGGCAACCTCCACCTCAAGGTGGAGAACACCACTGCAGCGCGTGTGGAGGAGTACGAGCTGGATATGGTGATCCTGGCGTTGGGACTGGAGCCGAAGGATGATTTGAAGGAGCTAGCCCGCATCCTGAATCTTTCCCAGACTAGCGATGGCTTCTTGATGGAGGCGCATCCCAAGCTGAGGCCGGTGGACGCACCTACGCCAGGCATCTTCTTCGCTGGCACTGTGGAAGCACCCAAGGACATAAAGGACAGCGTAACCCAGGCAGGGGCAGCGGCGGCTAAAAGCGCCATCATACTGAATGCGAGTACGCTCAAGATGGAGGCCCTCAAGGCGGTGGTAGACCTGGACAAGTGTACCTCCTGCGGTGTCTGCGCCAAGGTCTGTCCCTACGGGGCGATAACGGTAGATGTGAAGGCCAAGACGGGGGCGTACATCGTAGCTGCAGCATGTGCCGGTTGCGGCGCCTGCGCTGCGGAGTGTCGCTTCGACGCTATAAACATGCAGCACTTCAGCGATGAACAGATACTGGCCCAGATAGACGCTGCCTTGGAAGAAGAGCCCGAGCAGAAGATCATAAGCTTCCTGTGCAACTGGTGAAGCTACGCTGGGGGTGACCTGGCTGGAGTGTCGAGGCTGCAGTATCCACCCAACAATCGATTCATCCGCGTTATGTGCAGCGGAAGAGTGGGCGAGGAGTTCATCCTTCACGCCTTTGAGAAGGGGGCTGGTCTGGTGCTGCTCTCTGGGTGTCACATAAACGACTGCCACTATATCACCGCCAACCACTGGACAAAGCGCCGTGCCGAGAGGCTCTGGGCCCGCATGGAGAAGCTCGGGATCCGGCCGGAGCGGCTGCAACTCGAGTGGATAAGCGCCGATGAGGGGGTAAGGTTCGCTCAGATCATGCGCAACCTTGAGGAGAAGCGGCAGAAGGTTACGACTGAGGAGATAGAGCATACCAAGGCGGTTCTCGCCGAGCGGCGGCGGGCAAAGGAAGCGCACCGTATTAGAGGCAAGCAGCGGGTCTCAGCTTAGTAGAAGACGGTTTATGATAATTGGCAGGGCTTGAGGAAAATCTAGCTCCTCTTCACATTTAAGTTCATTCTTACTGGTCTTTATTGCTCCGTGAATATGTTTTTGACATAGCACACGGAAACGTGTAAAATACTTTTATGGCAGTACTAAGGGGAAAAGAGCAAGTGCGGTGGGATGGCTTCAGGGTAGCCCATATCGTCGATGAGAAGTGGATGTGGCTGCCCTGCAGTCAGCTCGTGAGGGATGGTTAAGGGGCAGGGCCTTATTTTTTGACCTGAATTACACGTAATCGTGTAAAAGGTGTATATATGGAACGGATAACGGAAAGCCTGCTGACTCGGGTCTGGCAGAGCGGCATGTTGCGCAACAGGCAGTTGCTCACCACGGCTGGGGAGTGCCTCCGGGTGGTCTATCCAGGAAGGGGGAGTGGCCTAAGTGGCCCCGACTTTCACCATGCCATCATCGAAACCAGGGGTGGGGAGGTCAGGGGGGATGTGGAGCTTCACATCAGGTCCAGCGGGTGGCAGGCCCATGGACACCATCGCGATCCACGCTACAACGGTGTTATCCTCCACGTGGTGATGTGGGATGATAGAGATGGGGGCACCGTTCTTCAAAATGGTAGGGCTGTGCCTGTCCTTCCGTTGCACCCTTATGTAAGGGAATTGGATGGTTTTCCAAACGCCCTGGTAATCCCTGAGGAGCCTTGCTGGGATGTGGTGGGGCGCCTCGGCGAAGGCGTGGTAGGGGAGATGCTGGATGGAGCCGGCAAAGAGCGGTTTCTCTCGAAAGCAGGCCATTTTCAGGCGGAGCTGGCGGTTAAAGAGCGAGACCAGGTGCTTTATGAGGGGCTGATGCGGGCTCTGGGCTATAGTGGGAACAGTGAGTCCTTTGAGGAACTGGCGCGCCGCATGCCAATAAAGATATTAAGGGAGATAGTCCAGAATATTAACGCCGAGAGATGCGCGCCGTCGTTTCACCGGGCGCTGTCGGCGGAGGCCGATCTGTTGCCGTGGCGCCTCGCCGGGGTTCGCCCGGGAAATGCACCGCAGCGGCGTATCAATGCGGCGGCCTACCTGCTCACCCGCTACCTCAGGAATGGGGGGCTGGCTCCGGGGCTGCATCGGCTTATCACGGAGAGCGATGTTATAAACGGACATAGGAAGCTGGAAGATGGATTGATGGTAAAAGAAGGCGGTCATGGAGCATTAATCGGGCGGGCGAGGGCTAGGGAGATGGTGGTGAACATCGTTTTGCCCTTCTCATTTGCCCTGGCAGGAGCAGGGTCAGGGTTGGGCCAGCGCGCCCTGGAGCTTTTCCAAGAATATCCTAAACTTGGGGACAACCAGGTAACGAGGCAGATGGCGCGGCAGATTCACATGGGGCTCAGATTGATTAACTCGGCAAGGCGCCAGCAGGGGGTTATCCACATCTACAGAGAGTTTTGCCTTGGCCGGAAATGCGGTGAGTGTCCTCTCATGGCAGCCTGAGGTTGGGCTCCACATCGAGGTCCCAGCCTGAGGTTTTGCCAGCTTTGAGGCGAAAATAGCCACAGCAGGCGGTCATCGCCGCATTGTCAGTGCACAGGATGGGGCTGGGGATGAGAATGGGGA
>CAZYLE010000007.1:18458-22561 GCA_964648675.1 uncultured Dehalococcoidales bacterium | reverse complement strand
AATCGTATTCTTACTTCTTCAGGCTCATTTTTCGATTAGAAAAGACTATAGCTTCCATAAGCTATCTGGGTTCCAGAGGCAGATATCAAGCGCTTTTAACTTCCTCTAAGCGGCATTCTTTAGGGGTAGACACGAAGACCATATCGGGAGCGGCCATGGCGTCGTGGCCTAACTTAATCCGCTAAGTATTCGCAAATGTTGGCCGAAGTCCTCCATCACATCATTGCCTAAGTAATTCAAGTTTATGCCATTGGCATAGGAGACAACCACTAATCGGCATAGCAACTCCAGTGTCTCAGTCCTTAATAACGCTGCATCGAGTGAAGAGCCCCAACAAACCACACCATGATTTTCAAGGAGTAATACTTGGCTAGCCTGTGCTTTTACTGCTGTTGCCTCAGCCAATTCATGGCTACCGGCGTGGTAATACGGCACTCGTTCCACGCTACGGAGATAGGCCATAGCTTCAGGGAACAAATCAGTTCGAACGGCTATATCAGAGCAAGCGACCAGGGTGGAATAGAAAGGCTGGGAGTGAACTACCGCTGCTGCACGTTTGCACGCGCGATATATACCCTGGTGCAATCCTCTCTCTATGGAAGGGTGTTTGTCACCCTCCCATGAATCTTTGTCGATTTGACAAAGGACAAGGTCTTCATCATACAAGGCTCCGAGGTCTGCTCCTGTAGCGGTAATTAAAAAAGCATTTGGTTCTGTTTTGGCACTGATGTTTCCGCTGTGTCCCCAGACCAGTCTCCTTTCAAGCAACATGCGTCCACATCTGCTTAGGTCCTGTCGCACGTCCATCTTATAACCCTCCCTTGGCTGTCTTGCCATATCCTATTCTTCGGTTGCTGCAGCAGTCAATGCTTTCGCCATACTATTTCGCTCAAATGGCAAAATGTCCAGTTTATTGCAGACCATAATGATAATGTGTTAACCTAGATATGGAAAAGCGAAGCCACTTCAATGGTCTCGATAAGATTGAAGGTATGCGGCAGCCTAGGTTATATGGAATGCGGATTCCGCTTGCCGTATAATAAGAAGGAGATTCGAGGTTGCGGAAGATTTATGTAAAAGAAGAGGTTTGCATGGGCTGTGGTCTTTGTCGGGTTTATTGTCAGACAGAGCACTCTCGGTCAAAGGACATAATCAAAGCTTTCAAGAGAGAGACCCCTTGCCCCTTGCCTCGGATACGTGTAGAGAGAAAAGGGGACATCTCTTTCTCCGTTCAATGCCGACATTGCGATGAGCCTTGGTGCGTCTACTCCTGTCTCACTGGAGCTCTGCAAAAGGACCCTATAACTGGGTTAGTTAGCATTGACTCAGAGAAGTGCATTGGTTGCTGGGCCTGTATAATAGCCTGTCCCTACGGAGCCCTGACTAGAGATGTTAGTAATAGGATTGCCGCCAAATGCGATCTTTGCCCTGAACATGTGGTGCCTGTTTGTGTTGCCAATTGTCCCAACGAAGCGCTGGTGTTGAGCGTGGATGGTGAAGACCAGTGATTGCCGTGATTGACTACGGAGCGGGAAATCTGCGCAGTGTTGCAAATGCTTTGGTTAAGTTGGGATACCGGCCTAAGGTGACCAGTGAGCCAAACGATGTATTCAACGCTGCTGCAGTCATCTTCCCTGGTGTTGGCGCGGCTGCAGATGCTATGTATGGCCTGAGAGAATCTGGCATGGACGACGCGATTAAGCATATAGTACGCCAGGGCCATCATTTATTCGCCGTTTGCATTGGGTTACAGGTCCTGCTTTCAATTAGTGAGGAAGATGGTTGGCATGATTGTCTGGGAGTGATTCCGGGGACAGTTAAGAGATTGCCTCCCGGGCTCAAGGTACCACATATGGGATGGAATCAGGTGAAGCAGATGGTTAAACATCCCATCTTCGATGGGATTCCAGATGAGGCGAATTTCTATTTCGTCCACAGCTACTATGCCGATCCTGATAATGCTGCGCTTGTAGCTGGAGTCACGGAGTATGGTATATCTCTGTGCAGCGTGCTCATCAGGGATAACTTGGTGGCAACTCAGTTTCACCCTGAGAGAAGCGGTGCTCTTGGCCTCAGGATGTATGCCAACTTCTTGAAAATAGCTGGAGTAAAGCGATAAATATTATGGTAAAAGAAGGACTGAGGAATGCAAGATACCTCATAGTAGGAAACTCAGCCGGAGGCATTGGGGCTGCTGAGGCGATACGAGAGCTAGATGCAACAGGTTCTATCGTCATAATATCCGATGAGCCGTACCCGGCTTACTCCCGCGCTCTGATCTCGAAGTATCTAATGAAGGAACGCACCCTTCAAGGGATGCTGTTTCGCTCCCTGAACTTCTACGACGATAATAGGATTATAACTCTGCTTGGCAAAAGAGTGAAAAGCCTGGGTCTTAGCGAGCGCACTGTTGAACTGGATAGCGGCGAACGTATCTCATGGGAAAAGCTTCTAATCGCCAGTGGGGGAATGCCCATAGTACCCCAAATAGATGGGATTGGCAAAAAGGGCGTTTTCAATTTCCTTACACTTGATGATGCCAAGGCAATTGACGAGTTCCTGATTAATGCAAACAGAGTATTAATCGTAGGTGGTGGGTTAATTGGTATCAGTGTGGCCGAAGCTCTGACAAAGCGAGGTAAGAAGGTTACCATCGTGGAAATGAAGGAGAGAATCCTGAATACCATCCTCGATGAGCGAGCCTCTTTGATGGCTGAGGAGGCTGTTAAACAGGCTGGTGTGAGAATTATCTGTGGTCATACTGTAGCTAAGGTCACTGGTAATGAGTGGGTAACAGGGGTGATACTGGATAGCGGAGAGGCGATATCTTGCAGCATGGTGATAGTGGCTATAGGGGTATTGCCACGTGCTGAGCTTGTACAGGGCACCAACATAAGGGTAAATCGAGGGATAGTGGTAGACCGCAACATGGCTACAAGTCATCCTGATGTTTATGCTTGTGGGGATGTTGCTGAGGCGTACGATTTTGTATATGACACAAATCGGCTGACCCCTGTATGGCCCAATGCCTACATAGGGGGCAGGATTGCCGGCCGTAACATGGCTGGTATTAAGGCTGAATACCCCGGTGGCACGGGTATGAACTCGCTCAACTACTTCGGAATGGATATCGCTGCAGCAGGCATAGTCATTCCCCCAGATGATAATGGCTATGAGTGTATGGCCAAAGAAGAAGACAGTGTTTACCAGAAGCTGGTTCTTAGAAATAACGTTTTGGTGGGCATGATATTCATTGGCGATATTGAGAAGTCTGGCATAATCTTCAGCCTGATGAGAGATAGAGTCAATGTTGGTGATTTCAAGCAGGCACTCCTGGATGAAGATTTTGGCTTGGTGTCCTTAACGCGAGAGTTGTGGCTAGAGCGACTGGGCACACCGCGGCCGGAGTCGGTTCTTCAGATAGCCGTGCCTGTTGATATCGAGCAAGATGTCGCCGGTGAGTAGTAACTCTGCTATGGAGATGAGAATGAATAATTCGTGTGAGATGAACAATCCTTACTGCGACGATAAAGTGATAGATGCCTGTTCTATCTTTGGGGCGATGGATACTACAGGAAGGCGATTTTCTGGTGAGGGTATTATAAAGGCCATTACCAATATGCATGTTCGTGGTAATGGGCTCGGTGGTGGATTCGCTATTTACGGACTCTATCAGCAGTATCCCGATAACTATGCCTTTCACATAATGTATCTCAGCAAAGAAGGTAAGTCAGATGTGGAAGCTTTTCTAAAGCAACAGTTTCATATCATTGCCGCTGAGGAGGTGCCTACCCAACCAACACCAGCCATTGTCGACCCGCCCCTGGTATGGCGCTACTTTATTGAAGTGGACCCGCAGAAATGCTTAGGACGGTCAGAAGATGACTATGTTGTGGAAAGGGTTATGGAGATTAACACTGGTATCAAGGACTCCTTTGTCTTCTCCAGTGGGAAAAACATGGCGGTGTTCAAGGGAGTTGGATACCCTGAGGAAATAGCCGAATATTTTTGCCTAAAGCAATATGAGGGTTACTTGTGGACAGCCCACGGCAGGTTTCCAACCAACACGCCAGGCTGGTGGGGTGGGGCACACCCGTTTAACA
>CAZYLE010000007.1:12470-18448 GCA_964648675.1 uncultured Dehalococcoidales bacterium | reverse complement strand
GGACTGGACAGTAATTCATAATGGCGAGATATCGTCCTACGGTATAAATAGGCGCTTTCTTGAGGGGTTTGGCTACCATTGTACGATGCAGACTGACACCGAGGTAATTGCGTATGCGGTCGATCTACTGGTGCGAAGGCATGGACTTCCAATTGATATATTTGCCAAGATAGTAGCGCCTCCGTTCTGGAGTGACATAGAGCGAAGCCCTGAGCATGAGCGAAAGCTACTTATTACACTGCGCCAGGTATATGGCAGCTTATTGCTGAACGGACCCTTCACCGTAATCATAGCTCATCAGGGTGAAATGATCGGGCTTACCGACAGGATCAGGCTGCGCCCTCTTACTGTTGGGACGAAAGGATCTATGCTGTACCTTTCTTCTGAGGAGGCATCCATTCGCCTGATTTGCCACGATCTGGACCAGGCATGGATTCCGATGGGTGGTGAGCCGATAATTGGAAGTCTGGAGAAACCTCTTGTTCCCAGACAGGTTGTTGTTGCTGGAGGGACAAACACCGATGCTCACTAAGAGGATAATACCTTGCCTCGACGTAACAAAAGGCCGTGTAGTTAAGGGCACCAGTTTCAGTGATCTTCACGATGCCGGTGACCCGGTGGAGCTAGCTGCATTCTATTATGAGCAAGGTGCTGATGAGTTAGTCTTTTTGGATATCGGCGCAACTCCTGAAGGCCGAGATATTATGGTGGATGTTGTTGAGCGTGTATCAGAGCAGGTTTTCATTCCTCTTACCGTCGGTGGTGGTCTGCGCAACACCCAAGATATGCGACGCATGCTGGGTGCGGGGGCCGACAAAATAGCCATCAATACTGCGGCTGTGCTCGACCCTGGGCTTGTTAGCCAAGGTGCAAGAAAGTTCGGCTCTCAGTGTATTGTTGTGGCAATCGATGCAAGGCGTATCAGGGATGATGGCATGCCTGAATGGGAAGTTCTCACTCACGGAGGGCGGAAGTCAACTGGGATTGATGCCACGCATTGGGCAAGACAGGCAGTAGGCCTTGGTGCCGGTGAGCTACTTCTTACCAGTTGGGACGCTGACGGCCATAGGGGTGGGTATGATCTGGAGTTGACTTGTACTATTAGTGAGTTGGTGACCGTACCGGTTATTGCCAGTGGTGGAGCGGGCAATCTGGAGCATCTCTACAAGGCGCTGGTCGATGGCAAGGCTGACGCTGTTCTCGCAGCAAGCATATTCCACTTCCAGACTTATTCAATTGGCCAGGTCAAGGAGTATTTGGCTGAGAAAGGAATTCCTGTAAGGAGAGCAGTGGCCTAGGAGAGGTTGAACATGAAGACATATCTGCCGCCGAAATTCATAGTTGAGCGAGACCCAGAGCGATGTATCCAATGTCAGGTGTGCGTCAATCAGTGCTCCTTTGATGTGAATTATTACGATGCTGAGGACGATGAAGTAAGAAGCAATGAGGATAAGTGCGTTGGTTGTCATCGCTGCGTTGTATTCTGTCCTACTAATGCTCTAACTGTGAGAAAAAACCCCCTGGAATACAGGGATAACTATAACTGGCGCCCTGAGATAATTGAGGATATTATCAAGCAGGCTGAGACTGGTGGCGTAATTTTAACCGGTATGGGCAATGATAAGGAGTATCGAGTTTACTGGGATCACTTGGTCCTCAATGCCAGTCAGGTGACCAACCCATCGATAGACCCGCTGCGTGAGCCGATGGAGCTTACGACCTACCTTGGCCGGAAGCCAGATAGAGTAGAAATTGAGCAGAATCCATTGAGCTTAAAAACAGAACTTGCTCCTCAGGTGAGGATCGCAGTGCCGGTGATGTTTTCCGCTATGTCCTATGGCGCAGTGAGTATTAATGTACACGAGTCATTGGCCCGAGCAGCCACTGAGGCAGGGACACTGTGGAATACGGGGGAAGGAGGGCTTCATCCCAAGCTGTACAAGTACGGGGACAACACAATCGCCCAGGTGGCATCAGGGCGATTTGGCGTCCATCCCGGGTATCTCGACGTGGCCAGAGTGCTTGAGATAAAGATCGGCCAGGGAGCCAAGCCTGGCATCGGGGGACATCTTCCTGGTGAGAAGGTAAGTGCTGAGGTGTCCATGACCAGAATGATTCCGCAGGGGACCGATGCTTTGTCCCCTGCACCGCAGCATGACATCTACTCCATCGAGGACCTGGCACAGCTTATCTATGCTCTAAAAGAAGCTACCAACTATACCAAGCCGGTGTCGGTAAAGATAGCTGCTGTCCACAACTCGGCGGCAATAGCTAGCGGTATGGTGAGAGCCGGTGCGGATATCATAGTTCTCGATGGATTGCGGGGCTCTACCGGTGCTGCTCCTAAAATCATCCGCGACAACGTCGGCATCCCTATTGAGTTGGCTCTCGCCTCGGTGGATAGTCGACTGAGGCAGGAAGGCATTCGCAACCAGGCCTCTATAGTGATTGCCGGTGGCATAAGGAACAGTGGAGATGTTGCCAAGGCTATCGCCCTTGGCGCTGATGCTGTGTATATTGGAACGGCGGCTCTCGTCGCCCTGGGCTGTACCCTTTGTCAGCAGTGCCATACGGGCAAGTGTGCTTGGGGTATTTGCACAACTAACCTATGGTTGACTAAAAGGCTTAACCCCGACATTGGAGCCAGAAAGCTGGCTAATTTGCTACGTGCCTGGAGACTGGAACTTAAGGAGATACTAGGTGGTATGGGCATTAATGCCCTGGAAAGTCTGCGTGGCAACCGATTGCACCTTAGAGGTGTTGGGCTTACTGACACCGAGCTTGAAATCCTGGGAGTAAGGATGGCAGGTAGCTGAGATGGCAGGGAATGTTCAAAGGCGGAAAACCACTCAACTGATGAAGATTGATGCCTCTGGTGTTTCCTATCGCGAGCTCAATGCCAGGCTGAGGGATGCGGTTCGGAATGGAACTCAGAGGATTGAACTTCAGAACGTTTATGGGCAGAGATATATCGGCACCGACTTAGACAAGCCAGTTGAGATCGAGATATTTGGCGTTCCAGGCAACGACCTTGGAGCGTTTATGAATGGTCCCAGAATTATTGTTCGCGGCAATGCGCAGGATGGGTGTGGAAACACGATGAACAATGGCGAGATAATCATTTATGGTCATGCGGGGGATATTATCGGCTTATCGGCACGAGGAGGAAAAATCTTTGTCCGCGAGGATGTTGGCTACAGAGCTGGCATCCACATGAAGGAGTATAAGGATAAGAAACCAGTGTTGGTTATTGGAGGCACTGCTCAGGACTTCTTCGGTGAATACATGGCGGGTGGAATTGTGATCCTACTTGGCCTCAATTTGAAGGAGGGGGAGCGCCACAAAGCCAGGTTTATTGGCACCGGGATGCATGGGGGTGTTATCTACTTGAGGGGCGGCGTAGATGATTTCCAGTTGGGCAAAGAGGTAGGAGTTGCTGAGGTAGAAGAAGAGGACTACCAGATTCTTCAGACGTTTGTTGGCGAGTTCGCGGCTCATTTCGGCTACGATGCTGCAGAGATATTAAAACACAAGTTTACCAAACTATTTCCTCTTTGGCTCAGGCCTTATGGCAGGCTCTACGCCTATTAAGAGAGCAGGTGAAACATCATTTCCTTATCAGTTCCTCGGTGTTATTTTTTTGTAAAAGCGAGGATAGAGGTGGTTAATGCCACGTTGGGGTAATAGGCTAGGTAACCGTGAGGGGCTTTCGGGATACATGTATAGCCAGGTGAGAGGACGGGCTGGTTTTGTTAAAATTGCTGATTATAGCTGATGAAACTGAACGGATAAGAGAACTGAGTTCGGGACTCGTTGAAAGTGGTTTTAGCTGCTTAATTGTTCCCGGTGATGAGAATGCAGTCGAGCAGGTCAAAGAGCAAGCCCCGGATTTGGTACTTATAGCTATGGAGGGCTTGTTAGATTGTTCAAGGGTAAGGCATTTAACCCACGGGGTAAAGCAGGAGGGCCATATACCTGTTATCGCCCTTCTATCGGTGGAGGCGCTTGGCAGTCTTGATTCTGCAATGCCTATAGATGATTTTTTAGTCGAGCCCTGGGGCGCGATCGAAGTGGCGGTGAGGATTAAACGAGTCCTGCGGCGAACCCGCAATATAGACAATGGAGAGCTCATCAGGTGTGGTGACTTAGTCATAGACTTAGCGCGGTGTGAGGTATATCTCAATGAGCAGCTTATTCCGTTGACCTTTAAGGAATACGAGCTACTAAGATTTCTGGCAAGTAGTAAAGGGAGGGTCTTC
The DNA here is from genome assembly GCA_964648675.1 of uncultured Dehalococcoidales bacterium. GTDB lineage: Bacteria > Chloroflexota > Dehalococcoidia > E44-bin15 > E44-bin15 > DAOUVR01. The sequence continues at coordinate 14,189 of CAZYLE010000007.1, read as the reverse complement.
ACTCGTGATGTTCTTCTAAACAAAGTCTGGGGCTACGACTACTATGGGGGTAATAGAACGGTAGATGTACATGTAAGGAGGCTTAGGAGCAAAATCGATGACTCTACGCATGCCTTTATCCAGACTGTGAGGAACGTAGGCTATAAGTTCAAGGAATCGTAAAGCTAGGCACAGTTGAAGTCAATAAAAGGGGAAGGGATGTCCTTCCCCTTTATATTTTGTAACACAAGTGTAATTTGGGCGCAATATGCTGGAAACATTCAGTCGTTATCATCAGTCTAGAATAAAAAAGGAGGTTTATCATGGTGACTAAAAACAGGCAAGAGGGCAAGGAATATGTACTAAAGATGGCAAAGGAGCGTGATGTAAAGTTCATAAGGCTGTGGTTCACTGACATTCTTGGCATGCTTAAGAGTTTTGCCATCACAGTGGAGGAATTGGAAGGGGCCTTGGAGCAGGGGATGGGTTTTGATGGCTCCTCTATAGAGGGGTTTGCCCGAATCGATGAGAGCGATATGGTGGCTCTGCCAGACCCAGAGACCTTTCAGTTGCTCCCGTGGCGACCGAAGGAGCATCACGCTGTAGCCAGAATGTTCTGCGATATTTTGAGGCCTGGTGGGGAGCCCTTTGAAGGCGATCCGAGGTATGTCATGAAGAAAAATCTGCAACGCGCCGCGGAAATGGGTTATACCTACTACGTAGGCCCTGAACTGGAGTACTTCTACTTCCGAGACTCCAAGGGGACCGAGATGTTGGATGAAGGGGGCTATTTCGATATGACCCCCTTGGACCTAGCAACTGACCTGCGGAGGGAGACGGTTCTCACTCTTGAGGATATGGGCATCGGCGTTGAATATTCCCACCATGAGGTGGCCGCCAGCCAGCATGAGATAGACATGAGGTACACTGATGCTCTGACCATGGCCGACAACGTGATGACATACCGTCTGGTGGTCAAGCAAATAGCGTTGAAGCACGATGTTTACGCTACCTTTATGCCTAAACCAGTGTTCGGTATCAATGGTAGCGGTATGCATGTACACCAGTCGTTATTCAAGGAGGAGCGTAACGCCTTCTTCGATGCTAGTGACCCATATCATCTCTCCAAGACGGCTAAATATTATATAGCCGGGCTATTAAAGCATGCCCCCGAAATCACTTCAGTCACTAGCCAGTGGGTCAACTCCTACAAGCGGCTGATTCCAGGCTACGAGGCGCCCGTTTATATTTCGTGGGCACGGCGGAACCGATCAGACTTGATTAGAATCCCAGAGTACCAGCCCGGAAAGGAAAAGTCGACGAGGATAGAATTCAGATCCCCGGATCCTGCCTGCAATCCGTATCTCACATTCAGTGTGATGCTGGCCGCTGGTCTGGAAGGGATCGAAAAGGAGTACGAAGTTCCAGAGCCTGTGGAAGAAAACGTGTACGAGATGACCAACGAGGAGAGGCAAAAAAGAGGGATAGGGGAACTTCCTGGCAGCCTGTGGGAGGCCGTTCTACTCACCGAGAAGAGTGTGGTCGTACGAAAAGCCCTTGGCGAACACGTTTTCGATGCCTTCATCAAAAACAAGAAAATCGAGTGGGACCGGTACCGGTCTCAAGTGACTGACTATGAGCTTAAGAAGTACCTACCGGTTTTATAAATCGAACGTACTCCGTCCTGTCGGGAGTTGTTAACATGCGGCTACTGCGCGTTGGTATGGCTCAGATCAACAC
>CAZYLE010000007.1:4200-12460 GCA_964648675.1 uncultured Dehalococcoidales bacterium | reverse complement strand
GAGTATGCTGCCAGCCTGCCAGGCGTTCTCCATGCGGAGACCAACCTCTTTACCTGCTCCCAGGACACGCAGAAAATCATCAAGGCTATAGCTGAAGCTAAGTCTTTGGGGGTTGATTTACTTGCCTTTCCCGAACTCGCAGTATGCGGCTATCCGCCGGAGGATCTCCTTCTCAAGCCGAAGTTCATCGCAGAGAATCTCAAGGCTTTGGGGAGAGTGCGTGAAGGATCCGCTGGACTGGCCGTCGTGGTTGGATTCGTCGATGCTACTGAGGACATTTACAATGCTGCGGCGGTCATCTACGACGGTGGTCTAGTTGATGTCTATCGCAAGATCTACCTCCCCAACTACGGTGTTTTCGACGAGAATCGCTATTTCAGGGCGGGCAGCGAGTGTCCTGTATACATTATCAACGGCGTCCGAATAGGCGTTAATATATGTGAGGACATCTGGTATGAAGCGGGGCCGGCGACGGTACAAGCAAATGCAGGTGCTGAAGTCATCGTGAATATAAGTGCATCGCCCTATCACGTCGGCAAAGGGGACTACAGGGAAAGGATGCTGGCGACGCGTGCTGCAGACAATATAGCTCTAGTAGTTTATTGCAACCTAGTCGGTGGCCAGGATGAGTTGGTCTTTGATGGCAACAGCATGGCTCTCGACGAGCAAGGTAGGCTACTGGCGAGAGGCAAACAATTTGAAGAGGACCTGATTGTAGTGGATCTCGACGTAGAGGTGGTGTCCCAAAGCCGTCTTCGATACTCGAGGTTGAGGAAGGAAGCATCATTGCTGATGCAGAAGGGGTGGACTACTCCCAGAAAGGAGGTATCTCAAAGGTCTTACATTATCTCGAAACCACCACTGCCGCAGATAAGGCCCGAGGTATACGACGGTCTGGGCGAGGTCTACAAAGCACTGGTGCTCGGCACACGGGACTACGTGGTCAAGAATGGCTTTGAGAAGGTACTCATTGGTTTTTCCGGTGGGATTGATTCAAGCCTGGTAGCGACTATTGCGGTCGATGCCTTAGGGATGGAGAATGTGATCGGGGTGTCGATGCCATCCAGATATTCCTCTGCGGGCAGTAAGTCCGACGCGGAACTTCTCGCGCAGAAACTCGGCATCAGGCTAATGACCGTTCCCATCGAGGCGCCGTTTAGGGCCTACCTCGATGCTCTGGCTGAGCCCTTTGACGGGACGGAGCCTAACGTTGCCGAGGAAAACATCCAGGCTCGCATTAGGGGCAACCTTCTCATGGCGCTTTCTAATAAGTTCGGTTGGCTAGTCCTCACAACTGGCAACAAGAGCGAAATGGCCACTGGCTATACCACTCTGTATGGGGACATGGCCGGAGGCTTTGCAGTCATCAAGGATGTGACCAAAACGATGGTGTACCAACTTGCCAGGTACCGTAACTCAGTCGAAGACCAGGACCTCATACCATCTTGCGTGATAACCAAACCGCCTTCAGCCGAACTGCGGCCTGACCAGGTGGATGCCGACAGCCTGCCGACCTACGACGTTCTGGATCCAGTACTCATAGCCTACGTAGAGGACGATAAGAGCGTAGAGCAAATTGTTGCCATGGGATTTGATGAGGCTGTGGTCGAGCAGGTGGCCCTATTGGTGGACAGAAGTGAGTACAAGCGTCGTCAGGCACCACCAGGAATTAAAATAACTACCAAGGCATTTGGGAGAGACAGGAGGTTGCCTATTACAAGTAGGTTCAAAGGATGGTAAGCGCATTGCCTCTCTATTTTGCTTCCCGTGAGAAGGAGGTTGGTATAGCTGCAACAGTGAAAGCAGGGGTCGAAGTTGAAAGCATAGCCGGAAGTGGGATAGTCGATTATAACCAACTTGCGAAGTTACCATAGTTGTAGCGAGGCTTCGGTTAAGTTTGGAATGCACGTATCCTATTCTATGAAAAAAGCCAAAGTATGTTATCTATGTCACACTTCCCGGCAGCCTATGGTAGGCCATTCTATTCACCGAGAAGAGTAAGGTCGTACGAAAAGCCCTTGGCGAACACGTTTTCGATGCCTCCATCAAAAACAAGAAAACCGAGTGGGACCTGTACCGGTCTCAAGTGACCGGCTATGAGCTTAAGAAGTACCTACGGAGATGAAGCGCTAAGGGAACTCATAGGCTTCGCACGCGACCGAAATAGAAGGCTAGTGCCACTGAAGCGACGATAGCGCCCAGACCAGCCATCAGGAAAGCAGTGGTAAAGCCAAAGGTGAAGTCTCCTACTCCGTAGATGAGTGCATAGCCAATAATGAAGTTGACCAGTCCCCAGATGACGTTCACTAACGGGGATGATTCTCCAACAGCGGGGGGTGAGGCGAACGGGCTTTGAAACTTCTTCCCACATATACCATGCACGAAGTGGGGCACGCCGTTGGCTAGAAAGATGCCGGCAAAGAAGTAAGCTAGATAAGCATACCACGCCATATATTATTTCTCCTTTCCTTCGGTGTCGTCGAACCCGAGGTAATAGCATTGTGACCGTATCGACCTCGGCCTCTTTGCTCGGATTCTACTACTGTAGATATGACTGGTCAACGAGAATGGGGAACTCTTTGCCGCTGAAATGGCCACTATTCTTGGAGATGAACATTTCAGTTTATTGGATTAGGTATTTCTCCTTTGAAAGAGAGGCTGCGAGTAGAGGTGAGGTTGAGACATAGCTTTTTCCCGCTGCCTCAGCCATTGACCCACGACTCTAATATAGACTATAATTTTCTTCTAGAACTGCTACGTGCGGTAGCTAGTTTGTCGAAGTTTTGCCGACAAATTTTTTCATACATCGCAACATAGATTGGTATGCTCCGATATAAACTGGGCGTGACCCCAGACGAGACGTTGGGTTATCTGTGGGACGTAAGAGGGACATCGGGTATCTCGCTTTGTTCTCAGGGTGATGCCAGGTGGACTCTTACATGGCTCACTAGGTGATAAGGTTTACTTCGAAATGACAACAGAAAGTCAGGAGACTACAAGCCTTCGAATCACCACTAGCGACGACTTGGAGGTCTCTACCTATCTGGAGATCGCCAAGCAAAAAGCAGGCGAGCAGCCAATTCCTGCCGAGGCACCTGAGGCTGAACGCGAGACGGTATTGGTCATCGACTTCGGCTCCCAATATAGCATGCTCATCGCCAGGAGAGTGCGAGAGTGTCATGTTTATAGTGAGGTATTGCCTTATGATGCCTCTTGGCAAAAGGTTGCCTCCCTTAAACCCAGAGGATTCATCTTCTCTGGGGGGCCAGGCAGCGTATATGAGCCAGGTGCGCCTCTAGCTCCAGCATACATCTATGAAACCCAGCTCCCGATACTGGGAATCTGCTATGGTATGCAGGTGCTCGCACATCAGCTTGGTGGGAGGGTTGCTCTAGGAGTGAGGCGTGAGTATGGTCATGCCATCCTCCATCAGGGGGATGTAGAGTCGCCCATTTTTACCGATTTGCCGGCCTCTATGCCAGTTTGGATGAGCCATGGAGACCAGATTGTGGAGCTACCCCCTGACTTCACTGCTCTTGCCTACACAGAAAATTCACCTATAGCGGTTATAGGTAATAGGCATGGGCTTATCGGACTACAGTTTCATCCTGAGGTGTCTCATACCCCCCAGGGGAAGGATATTCTAGAGAACTTCCTTTATCGTATCTGTGGCTGTCGCGGCAACTGGACGTTAGGCAACTTTGTCGTCGAAAGCGTAGAGCGTATCAGGAAGCAGGTGGGCGATGGTAGGGTTATCTGTGCTCTCTCTGGCGGCGTCGATTCCGCAGTTACAGCCGCGCTGGTTCACCGCGCCATTGGTAATCAGCTAACCTGCATCTTTGTTAACAACGGCCTCCTTCGCCGTGACGAGGCGGAGCGAACCATCAATACCTTTCGGCGAAATCTGAGGATGAATATTGACTATATTGATGCCAGCTATAGGTTCTTGAGGCGTCTTGAGGGGGTTACCGATCCTGAGATGAAGCGCCGCCTGATAGGAGAGGAATTCATCGCCATCTTCGAGGAACAGGCTGCGAAGCTGGGGAAGGTAGGTTTCCTTGCTCAAGGCACCCTTTACCCTGATGTTATTGAGAGCACTACTCCAGAAAGTAAGGCCTCGGTAAAGATTAAGACCCATCACAACGTAGGTGGGCTGCCCAAAAGTATGACCTTCAACTTGATCGAGCCGCTTAGGTATCTATTCAAAGATGAGGTGAGGGAGGTCGGGCTCGCCTTGGGCATGCCTGAGGAGATGGTACTGCGCCAACCTTTCCCCGGCCCGGGGCTTGCTATACGCATTATCGGAGAGGTGACCAAAGAGAAGCTGGATATATTGCGGGCTGCTGACTCGATTGTGATGAGTGAGATAAAACAAGCTAAGCTCTACCGCGAGCTTTGGCAGAGCTTCGCTATCCTAACCGACACCAAGAGTGTTGGGGTGATGGGGGACTATCGAACTTACGGGTACCTTATCGCTCTCCGTGCAGTGACCTCTGAGGATGCTATGACTGCCGACTGGGCCCGCCTGCCCTATGACTTGTTGGCGCGCATCGCGAATCGCATCGTCAATGAAGTACATGGAGTGAACCGTGTGGTTTACGATATCTCATCGAAGCCGCCGTCGACGATAGAATGGGAATAGAAGGAGGTAGTAAATGACATATGAGTCTGACTACGAAGACGAAGAAGACACAGATATAGTCTTAGAGATGCTGCGAGAAGACCTCATCGGAGAGCTTCAGGCGATCAATCAGTATCAGGAGCATATCGACAGCATGGATGACGAAGAGTCGATAAAGATCCTGGAGCACATTCGCGATGATGAAAAGGAGCATGTTGCCGAGCTAACCAAGCTCATTCAGAAGCTGGATCCCATCCAGGCCGAAATGTTCAAACGAGAGGGGCTATAGCTCAGACGAGAATTGAATGAATATCCTTGTCATTGGCGGCGGAGCGAGAGAACACAGCTTGGTGTGGAAGATCAGTCAGAGCCCTAGGGTCACTAAGCTGTATGTCGCTCCAGGAAATGCGGGTACCGGACTTATCGCCGAAAACCTAAATATTCAAGCTAGTGACCTACAATCTCTGGCCCGGGTGGCTGAAGAGAAAAACATAGCCCTAGCAGTTGTTGGCCCCGAAGCACCGCTGGCAGCAGGCATTGTCGACCTCTTTCAGAAAAGTGATGTCCCTATCTTTGGTCCCAATAAAGAAGCAACCAAGATAGAGTCAAGCAAGGTATTTGCCAAGGAATTGATGCAGAAATATGGCATCCCCTGTGCCATGAGCCAGAGTTTTTCATCCTTTAGCGAAGCAAAGGATTATGCATGTTCCCAAAAAACCCCAATGGTGGTCAAGGCAGATGGATTAGCTGCAGGCAAAGGGAGCATTGTGGCCCACTCCGTAGATGAAGCGCTACAGGCACTTCATGAGATTATGGAGGAGCGCATCTTCGGCAGCGCCGGTGACCAAGTGCTGGTAGAGGAGTGCATCGAGGGAAAGGAAGTAAGCCTTCTTGCCTTCACCGATGGCAAGGCGGTTGTCCCTATGGTGCCTGCTTGCGATTACAAGAGGGTCTTCGATGGCGATCAAGGCCCGAATACCGGTGGCATGGGGGCTTATAGCCCTCCAGATTTCTTCGATACACAGATGACGAATCTGGTGAGGGAGACCATCCTCGAACCTGTCGTGCTAGCGATGGCAAAAGAGGGAAAGCCCTACAAGGGCGTTCTTTATGCCGGATTGATGGTCACCGAGGATAGCCCCAAGGTTTTGGAATTTAACGCTCGTTTTGGTGATCCGGAGAACCAGGTGATGATGCCCCGTCTCAAGAGCGATCTGGTGGAAATCATGCTGGCAGTGATCGAAGGCAGGCTGGATGAGATCGATGTTGAGTGGAGCGATGAAGCTTGCGTTGGTGTGGTTATAGCTTCAGAAGGTTATCCCGGCAGCTATAAAACAGGTTTCCCCATCACCGGCTTGGACATGGTTGATGACGACATCATGGTTTTCCACGCTGGGACAAAGGGAGAGGGTGGTGTGATCCATACCGATGGGGGAAGGGTTCTGACTGTTGCCGCCACAGGCAAAAACATCGCTGCCGCAAGGGAAAAGGTATATGGCAATTTGCCTCGCATCCACTTTCAAGGCTGCCATTTCAGGGAAGACATCGCCCAAAGGGAGGTTTGCTAAGATATGGCACTTGTTGGGGTAGTCATAGGGAGCAAATCAGATGAGCCATTGATGCAGCCGGCGCTGGATATGCTCGGAGAGCTGGGCATTGAGTATGAGCTCTCCATTATTTCGGCACACCGAACGCCGGAGAAGGCTAGAGAATATGGGCAGAGCGCTGGTAAAAAGGGATTTGAGGTTATTATCGCTGGAGCGGGATGGGCAGCCCACTTACCTGGTGTTATCGCAAGCTGGACCACCCTTCCTGTTATCGGTGTTCCTCTTGCCACAAGCGAACTGAAGGGAATAGACGCCATCTATTCTGTTGTTCAGATGCCTGCTGGTGTGCCAGTAGCCTGTGTCGCTATCGACGGAGCCAAAAACGCTGCACTTCTCGCTGCGGCGATCCTCAGCCTCAAACACGCGGATATTAGGGATGCTTACGAAGGGTACCGGCAACGATTGGCGAGTCAATAGATGACAAGAATTATTAGATAGATAAGGAGAGAATATGGACCAGGCACCAAGCGGAGGGAGAATCTTCTACGGCTGGTGGATTGTGGTAGTGTCCTTTATCGTGCTCATGTTTCACGCCGGAGCCGCCTTCTACGCCTTCGGAAGGTTCATGCCCACACTGATTGAAGAGCTGGGATCGAGCACAACAGCGATCTCGGCAGCGGTATCGGTCTATTTGCTGGTGCTGGGGCTGACCGGGCCAATAGTAGGCAAACTGACGGACAAGTACGGACCGAAGCAGGTACTTGTTTGGGGCGGCCTCATCGGTGCTGCCGGGCTCATGCTTCTCAGTCTTACCAGTGCACTGTGGCACCTGTACGTGCTTTATTTTGTGGTGGGGATAGGGATGAGTGGAGCGGGAACTGTCCCAGTGAGCGTTGCTATCTCCAACTGGTTCAGAAAGCGTAGGGGCCTGGCCATGGGCATCACCATGGCGGGGATATCTTTAGGTGCAATTGTTATTGCTCCCTTGGTCCACTACCTCATCGAAGCCATTGGCTGGCAGAATGCGTACCTGATTATAGGAGGGCTCACTGCGGTGTTGATAATCCCGCCAGTCCTGCTGGTGATGAAGACCAGGCCAGAGGACAAGGGTTTACTGCTTGATGGTGCAAGGCCAGCGGCGGATGACGAGTTGCCAGAGCAGACGAGCGAGTCAAGTGCAACAGCAACAGCTGGTGATGCGAAGGCAAGCTGGTCAGTGAGAAGGGCTATGAAAACCTTACCATTCTGGTTGGTGCTGGCCGCTTTCTTCTTGTCTGGCGCTGGGGTAGCCGGTGTGCTGCAGCACGAGGTCAGGATTCTCGAAATGATGGGTGTCTCATTGGCCGCTGCCTCAGTAGCTCTGGGCTTGACTGGGCTCATCGGTGGCGGGGGTAAAATAGGTTTCGGATTCATAGCAGACAAAATGTCACCCAAATACACGGCTATCGTCTGTATCGCCTTGCAACTGGTAGGGGTAGTCATTCTTATGTTTACCCATACTACGGCTATGGTCTGGGTCTTCGTAATCGTCTTCGGGTTCGCCATGGGAGGCAATATAACCGTTCAACCTCTGATTAGCGGGTACCTCTTTGGGATGACATCTTTTGGCACCATCTTCGGTTGGGTACTGCTCGCTGGTGCTATAGGCTCTGCTTTGGGACCGGTTCTAATGGGGGCAATCTTTGATGCTGTGGGGAGTTACAATCTGGGTCTTATCATCTTTATTGTGGCATATGCCGTAGCGGTAGCATTCCTCTTTTTCACCAGAAAACCGAAACCAGCCACTGGAGACCTAATGCCCTAGCCTTAAAGTAGCCTTTGGCACCTTCATTGTGGTATGACTGTCTGCACTCCTGCAAGGACGAGAAGAGGTATTTAATGACAGAGGAGAGAGTATGGCGCAAGCACTGAGCAGGGGAAGAATCTTTTATGGCTGGTGGATTGTTGCGGTCTCCGTAATTGTGAATATGTTTCACGCGGGGGCCGCCTTCTATGCGTTCAGCAGATTCATGCCCACATTAATAGAGGAGTTCGGCTCCACTACCGCCGCTATCGCAGCCGCGGCATCGATCTACATGCTAGTGGTGGGAAT
>CAZYLE010000007.1:0-4190 GCA_964648675.1 uncultured Dehalococcoidales bacterium | reverse complement strand
TTGGCATCCGTCATAGTCAGGACCAGCCTGTACAGATTGGGCTTTTCTGCCGGCTCGATTGCCTGATGCTCGATCTGATGCGCATCGGCGGCGTCACAGGCTGGATGCGGGCCGCCGCGATCGCAGGCGCGGCATCGATGTACATGCTAGTGGTGGGAATTGCTGGGCCGGCTGCGGGTAAATTAACCGATATCTATGGGCCGAAGAAGGTAATAATCTGGGGTAGCGTTATTGCCGCGGCTGCACTGATGCTCCTCAGCGTGGTCAATGCTGTCTGGCAAATATATATACTTTATGGGCTGGTTGGGGTAGGTATGGCTGGGTGTGGTTGGGTGCCAACCAACGTTGCAGTCTCCAATTGGTTCACCAAGAGAAGAGGTTTGGCCGTTGGTATCTCCATGGTGGGCATAGCAATCGGGGCGATACTTCTCGCTCCGCTTGCGGGTTACCTTATTGAAGGTATTAGCTGGCGGGCAGCCTTCTTGATTCTGGGAATACTTACCGCAATCTTAGTCATTCCACCAGTCTTTTTCGTGATGAAGACGAGGCCCCAGGACATGGGGCTGTTGCCTGATGGCGCTACGCCCGCTGAACCTGAGCCTGTTTTGGAAATGGCGAGCCAAACTAGGACAGCGCGAGTATCCAACGTGAACGAGGAAAGCTGGATGCTCTCTCGGGCGGTCAAGAGCTTCCCCTTTTGGATGATGCTGGTCGCTTTCTTCCTTAGCGGTATGGTAGTGGCCGGCGTACTCCAGAACGAGGTTAACTTCCTCAGTGTCATGGGCATACCCATGACCACAGCTACCTTTGCTCTTGGCTTCACTGGGGGCATAGGTGGCGTGGGCAAGATAACCTTCGGGTATCTGGCCGACCGACTATCTCCGAGATATACAACTGTTATTTGCTTTGCTCTTCAATTGGCTGGAGTTGGTGTCTTGTTAATGACACACACCCCGGCTATGGTCTGGGTTTTCGTCTTCCTGTATGGGTTCGCCATGGGCGGGAATATCGCGGTGCAACCGCTAGTTACCGGGCAGCTCTTTGGGACGGCATCATTCGGTGCCATCTTCGGATGGGTGGCATTCGCTGGACCAGTAGGTTCAGCCTTGGGTCCGGTGATAGGAGGGGCGATTTACGATGCATCGGGAAGCTACACCACTGCCTTCCTCATCTTCCTCGCGGTGTATGCTGCGGCGATAGCGGCGATACTCCTTGCTCGCAAACCGAGACTTAGCCGCATTGATGAAGCAACCCAAGCGTAATTCAGCCCATTAAAGCGTTCACATGTTGGGGTGCTGTGTGTCCAGAACAGAAGGTTAGCGAGTATTCAGCAGCAAAGGAGCCAGTTTGAAGTAGGCGGACGTCGCGTTGGTGGGGTCGCATCTTCCATAGCTGGTGGACATGCGATGAGTAAAGGTGCTGTGTGTTGAGCATTATCATTATGTGCGGGATACGCGGTGTTGCGAGACAGATGGCAGGGGGCCTTTTATGGGAAAGGAGATAACATGATACGTGCCCTGGGAAAGGGAAGAATCTTCTATGGCTGGTGGATCGTGGTGGTATGCATACTCGTTACCATGTTTCACGCAGGAGCCGCCTTCTACGCATTCAGTAGGTTCTTGCCTACGTTGCTCGATGAGTTCCAATCTGGCGCAACGGTTATCGCTGGAGCAGCTTCGCTCTATATGCTGGTAGTGGGGCTGACTGGACCGATGGCGGGCAAATTGACGGAAAAATACGGGCCCAAGAAGCTGATACTTATCGGCGCTGCGATCGGTGCAGCCGGGTTGATGCTCCTCGGCGTGGCTAACGCCGTCTGGCATTTGTATGTCTTCTACTTCATTGTGGGGATAGGGATGAGCGGGGCTGGGTTTGTGCCAGTGGGCGTCGCCATCTCCAACTGGTTCGATAGAAGAAGAGGCGTAGCCATGGGGATTACTATGGCAGGGGTATCTCTGGGAGCAATCGTCATTGCCCCTGTGGCCCATTATCTAATATTAGGCACTGGATGGCGTATGGCATTTGTAATTCTGGGATTGTCCACTGCAGTTCTAATCATCATACCGATTATGTTTGTCATGAGGAACAGGCCCGAGGAATTGGGACTATTGCCTGATGGTGCAAAACCTGTAAGGAGCGAGTCGGCGTCAGAGCCGCTAGGCATGTCCGATCACTCTGAGTCAGGACAAATTTATAATACCAGTGAGGGAGTCTGGACTCTATCCATGGCATTCCGCAGACTTCCATTCTGGTTGGTGCTAGCCACCTTCTTCTTTGCTGGAGCGGTAGTTTCTGGCGTGCTCCAGCATGAGGTCAACATTCTGAAAGACATGGGAGTACCATTGGCGGCTGCTTCATTCGCTCTGGGTTTGACTGGAGGCATAGGTGGCGTGGGTAAAGTATTATTTGGTTTTGTGGCGGACAGATTTACCCCAAAGTATTCCAGTATTCTCTGCATTGCCCTGCAAATTGTCGGACTTGTTATCCTCATGATGACGCACACCACGGCTATGGTCTGGGTCTTCGTATTTGTCTACGGCTTCGCCATGGGGGGATGGCTTACTTTGGAGCCGCTCATTACTGGACAGTTCTTTGGGATGGCATCCTTTGGCACCATCTTCGGCTGGGTCCTGGCCGCTGCTGCTGTAGGTTCGGGGCTGGGGCCGATCATCATGGGAGCAATCTATGACGTTTCTGGAAGCTATTTTGTCGGTATGATCGTTTTCCTTGGTGCATATGGCGTTTCAATGATGTCGCTTCTTCTCGCTCGAAAACCAAAGCTTGTCAGCAGGGCTTCGCTGTAAGCCTTATTGGCCCTTTGGCATTACTCTAGTTATGTGGTAGACTAACAAAAATCTAAAAAGTACAATATGTAAAGTGGCAGATAGGTTGAGAGGATGATTGAGAGATATTCAAGGCCAGAGATGAAAAAGGTCTGGTCTGACGAAACGAAGTTCGACAAATGGCTCCAGGTTGAAATCGCTGTGTGCGAGGCCTGGGCTGAGTTGGGAACAATTCCCAGGGAGGCGATTCCCAAGATCCAAAAGGCACGCTTCGACCTTGGGCGCTTCGACGAGATTCTTAAGGAGACCCACCATGATATGACTGCCTTCCTCGGTTCGGTGGCCGAGAGCCTGGGGGAGGAGAGCCGCTTCATTCACCTCGGCCTCACCACCAACGATGTCTGGGACACCGCCCTCAATCTGCAGTTATGTGAGGCTAGCGACATACTCACTCGAGCCATAGCTGAGCTTATCGAGGTGTTGAGGGAGAAGGCAATGGCGCACAAGAAAACCATTATGATCGGCCGCACCCACGGCGTACATGCTGAGCCTATCACCTTTGGCCTGAAGCTCGCTCTGTGGGTTGAGGAGATGAAGCGGAATGCACTCAGGCTAGAAGAGGCCAGGAAGGCGATCTCTGTCGGCAAGATCTCGGGCGCGGTCGGCACCTACGCCACCTTGAGCCCTGATGTTGAGAGGATCGCCTGTTCCAAGCTGGGGCTTGAGCCGGCGCCGGTTTCCACCCAGATAATACAGCGCGACCGCCATGCCCAGTTCGTAACTACACTGGCCATCATCGCCAGCTCACTGGAGAAGTTTGCCCTGGAGATAAGGGGCTTGCAGCGGACAGAGATTCTGGAGGCTGAGGAGCCCTTCGAGCCGGGGCAGACAGGCTCTTCGGCAATGCCCCATAAGCGCAACCCGGAGCTTTGCGAGCGCGTCTGCGGCCTGGCACGGCTGGTTCGGGGGTATGCCGTGACATCGATGGAGAATATCGCCCTGTGGCACGAGCGGGACATCAGCCACTCCTCCACCGAGCGCATCATTCTCCCCGACTCTTGCCTGGTGCTGGACTATATCCTCTACATCTTCACCTACATCATGAAGGGACTCCAGGTCTACCCAGAGCGGATGAGGGAGAACCTTGAGCTGACCAAGGGGCTGGTCTTTTCCCAGCGGGTGATGCTGGCGCTGATTGAGAAGGGCCTCAGCCGTGAGGAGGCATATCGCCTGGTGCAGCGCAATGCGATGCAGGCGTGGAAGGAGAGGGCGAGCTTCCTTAACCTCTTAAATGGCGATCCTGAAGTCGGCGAGCACCTTTCAAAGGCCGAACTGGAGGGCATTTTCGACTATGACTACTTCATCCGCCACGTTGACGCAATCTTCGCCCGCCTCGGATTGGGATAA
>CAZYLE010000006.1:5811-22659 GCA_964648675.1 uncultured Dehalococcoidales bacterium | reverse complement strand
GACCACGATTCCATGCAAATGGTTAGGCATGATAACCCACTCATCCAATTGGACTGTTGGGAAATGGTTAGGTATTCCCAACCAGCATTGCTCTACGATGACGCGGACCTCCTCATTTTCGAACAACAATGCGCGGTCGCGGGTGCATATGGTCACGAAATACGCGCCGTCCTGAGAGTAATCATACCCCTCAAGACGAACAGAGCGGCGGTCGTGCTTCTGCAGTCCGCGTCTCATCGATGTCTCTCCGTCACCAGTCTCCAAGACCTGCATGATGGAGCGTGGCCAGCGTGTGAGCGGTGACGTGCCCTCATTCCATGAACTATCACGGCTTCACCCTCTTAAAGAAGATGATCTCGGGATCTCCGGCATCCAGATTCTCGATATATCCACTCCTAACAAAGCCAAGTGTTTGGCACAGGCGCTGCATTGGCTCGTTCGATTCGTTGGTGGAGGTGAACAGCTTCTCCGTGGGGCAGACCGATTCTATGTGGCGGACGAGCGCCGTGGCGTGGCCACAGCGGCGGTGATCGGGATGTACAATGAGCAGCGAAATGTAGCCCTGACCGAAGAAGGAGTGGTCCAACACGGCGATACCGACAACACCATCATCAACTCTGGCAACCAGGCATTGGCCTGACTTTATTGCATTATTGAGGAAATCGCGCCTGCTGGAATCGCCCAGAACCATGCGGTCAAGGGCACAAATATGCTCAAAGTCGCCATCTGTAGCCCTTTCAATGCTAGTCACCCCGCTATTGCCTCCATAACCACGTCACTGCAGCGCTACCTATCGGTGGTAAGCGGAGATTACTTACGGGCGACACGAGAGTATCCTTTACATCCATCAGCCACTCAGCTTTCCTTCCCTCCTGAATTGCTCCTTGATCATCCCGCCAATGCTGCCGCGCGATACTGTGTCCACTTTCTCGGCTACCTTATCGCTGTCCGGAACCAGTCCGAGCTTCCTTTGAATCTCTTCATACACCGCTCTTGTCATCGGGTCATTCCTGAATACTCGCAACATCTCTAACGCCTGAGAATAATTCCCCAGGATATCAAAGCTCTTTGCCAGCCAGAAAGCCATGTCCCTGCTAAGCTTACCCGTATGCCTGAGTCTTTCGTATACTACGTCCATTGTTTTCCGTGGTTCTCCACTCTCATAATACAGCTCCGCCAGTAGCTCTATGCCCTGAGCCAGTCCAGTCCCCGATTGCTCCAGGACCTGTATGCCTTCGATTAACCTGCCCATCTCTTTGTATCCGCTGGCCAGGACTACTACCAGCTTCTCTCTCTTATCCTGTGGGACTGAATCTCGGTCCACCCGCTCAGTGAATTTGTTGATCTCATTGACAATTTCCTGCGGTTGACCCAGGGAATTGCACAGCTCGAGCAAAAAGTCAGGGGCATCGGGATCCTGTTCATATGCCAGCCGCGCTAACAGAAGTGCTAGCTCTGTATATCCACTTTCTCGAGCCATGGCGATGCCGTGGGTAACTATCAGGCGGCGCGGCGGATCGCCCATGTAATTCAGCGCCTTTGTCACTTGAGCCTGAAGTCGGTCATCGCCAACATCCGCCAACATCCTCTCGACTTCCGCTCTTTTCTCCTGGCTCATCACAACCGTCCCTCCAAAGCCATCACAGGCTGCCAGATGCGGCGACTTTGTATTTACAACAAGGTGGAGAAGTCATCCTCCGCCGACCTCTCCCGTAGTTGCTCTGGCTGTGGGTGGTCTCCCGGGAGAGGAGGGGCACCTTCGCTCTCCACGGGTAGTCCCAATTGCTTTCTGGCCTCATCGTAGATCGGCTTTACCGTCGGGTCATCCTGAAACTGCGCCAACATATCCAAAGCTTCAGAGTAATTCCCCAGCGTATCAAAGCTCTTCGCCAGCCAGAAAGCCATCTCTTCGCTTAACCGCCCAATGTATTTAATTCTTTCATAAAGCAAGTCGATTGCTTTTTGGGGCTCGCCAGTTTCGTAATATTGCTCAGCCAATAGCTCTATAGCCCTGGTCAGCTCTGTCTTTGATTCCTCCAAGATGTGTATGCTTTCTGACATCTTGCCCACATCTTTATACCCGGCTGCCAGGGTAACCTGTATCTTCTCTCTTTGATCCTGGGGAAGTGAATCGAGGTCAACCCGCTCACCGAACTTCTTTATTTCTTTTATAACCTCCTCGGGTTGGTCAAGGGAATTGCACAGCTCAAGTAAAAAATAAGGGTCTTCCGGATTTTGCTGGTATGCAAGCTGTGCCAGCTTCAATGCCAGCTCCCCATATCCGCCATCCCGCGCTCTAGCAATGCCGTTGGCAACAATTAAGTGGCGCGGAGCATCGCCGATATACTTCAGTCCCTTGCCTACGTGAGTCTTGACCTTTTCATCCGCAATGCTCTCCACCATCTTCTCGATTTCAGTTTGCTGCTGATTCATCGCAATCCCCTTTCATACAATTGTGAACTCATCCAACATTATCTTATGTGCATTCCTGCTTTCGTTAATATATGTCACCTTCCTTCGTGCATTACATCTATTCATAGGCTTTGCTGCGATGTCGCACCGCTATTATATCGACAATCTTATCTTTATGGTAAATGGCATAAATCACACGATAAAGTCCAACGCGTATTCGCCACAGGTCTTCCTCACCATGCAATTTGCGACAGCCTTTCGGGTTTGGCCCTAGAGCAAGCGCCTCTATCTTCGAGAGAATCCGTTTGACTATAGCAGCATCAAGTGCCTCCAGCTCCTTACGAGCGGAGCGGACAAAAGTGATATTATAATCAGCCACTCAGCTTTCCTTGCCTCTTAAGACGCTTCTTGACCGTGTTAAGGGATTCCCTAGGCTCCTCAGCTCTAGCGCGGGCGGTGAAGCTGTCGTAAAAGTCCTCCCAGAGCTCGCCGTGCTTCTTGATGTCTATTAACACAGCGGTCTTCCTTCCCTCATCGTCCATAACGAATTGTATGCCTTTCATCGCCAACCTCCATAATACATGTCAAACATAATACTTTACATCAGTACAACCTAACGCCTCCGCGCTTTGCGAAATTTAAGCATTGAGCCAAAACACCTGCTTTGCATGAAAGGTGAGCCTAAACACCTAGCCACCACCACCCTCCCTTATCCTCCCCCTAAGCCGCTTCACCCACCGTTCAGGAATACCACCTAAACCATGAAGAGCTCCAACTGCCGCACCAACGATAGCCGCAATGGTATCGTTATCAACAGTATCATTCACAGCTCGGATGATGGCTTCCTCTGGGTTATGAGCATGAGTAGCTAGGATATACAACACTGACGGCACTGTATCGAACAAATTGGCTTCCGAACCCTACGAATTGCATACCTCAAATCCACCTCAATAATTTGCTCTTTCGTTTACCTGAACTCCTGACATCTAGTCTGTCCTGCGCCAGGGAAAGCTCGACAAGCTGCCAGAAGCGCTCCCGGTCAGCCGCAGTGACCACCGCCTTCTCATGCGCCTCCATGAGCGCCACCGGATAGCCATGTCCGCGTCGGCACTGGTCGATAAGGAGGGAGTGGACCAAATCAACAAGCCCGCTATTTTCGGCAACCCAACTCGGGATCTCCACCCTGGCGATTTCCTCATCCAGTTTGAGGTAAAAGAAATGTACCTGGTGCTCTCCGTAATGCCTCTGCATAAATCTTGAGCCGCTAATAAAGACGGCTGATCTCTCGCCACACTCAAGAAGCGTGTGAAAAAGGTCGGAATCACGAATGCCAGCGACGGCGTCGCACTCCCTTTGGCCATCCACCGAGCAGTATCTGTCACAGTCGGCTGGATCATGAGGACAGAGGGCAACTCTCAGAACGTTGACTACCTCTGTGCTCCGGGGGAAGCTAATGTAGCTGGCAAGAGCAAGGAACCCACTTTCGCTATGGCGACTCATCTGGTCAAGCGCGTCAAGATAGCCCCTGTCCAACAGTTCTTCCCTAACGTAGCTTCTGGCCCTGTCGAAGTCCCTTGCTGCCAGCCCTAACAAGATGAGCGAACCGTCGATAAGGGCGAGTGTAGGCCTTTCACTGGGAAGCTCCCCAGCAAGTCTCGTCAGAGCACGCAATTCCTCGACGCTTCGCTTGACCCCAAGTAGCGCGCCCTCTACAAACTCCTCCCTCCCAGCAGGGCCAGTGATCACCAAATCATCGCCAAAAAACAAAGAGGGCTTGCTTTCGAGCGAGGCATCAGGCTCCTTCCCATAGTGCAGGGTGACACTGCCAATATTGATCAGAGAGCATCCTATCGAGGTATGACGGTCAACGTCGATGTGGGAGCCATCGGTGGCAAGGACGGTGAATTCTGGGGGACAAATCGGCGCCTTGTAGTGCTGCGCCAGCCCGCTGGTCAGTCCAGCTACAAGCCAGGTGGTATTACTGGCAGCGATCTTATCCTTCAGTGGCTCAATATCGACGGCTTGAAGGAGTTGGAGCGCATGTTCGAGACGCTGCGTCCTTCCCTTTTCCTCCGCCTTGAGCTTCGCCGCCAAATCTTCGATCCGGGCTGCAACTTGAGCTAGGTCCAGGGGCATCTACTGCCTCCTCGATCGGGAATAAAGATTCACCAGAGGCGCCGGAACAAAGCGCTATCCCCGAAACTCCAGGGGTGACCTCCAAAATGCTTCCCAATCTTCAACGCCAACGCCGAGGTCTGAAAGAACCTTCGTTGAGATAGGATAGGAAACTCCCGTATCCTTCTCTATCTTTTTGATATGGCGGCAAAGAACGAAGGTCATCGTCTTGATAAGCTCATAACTCATCCGAACCCTGGCCACTGTTTCAGGGATCTTGCCTGGGCCAGGCTCAGGAGGGCTTTCCTTGAAGTTAAGCACTAGACCATATGGCCCCCCACTGATCATAAATTGGTCTGAGTAGAATTCAGGTATCTCTTTATCTTCGGCCATTTTACCCTCCTAACCACCAGCCACGAGTATAGCATAGGAGACTTTGCCGAGCAATCCACAATTGCCTGGCGAAGCTGGGTCTGGTATTATTTTAAATAGCAAGGAGGAATCGTGAGCGTAGGATTGGTCTATAGCCCCATCTATCTGGAGCACGACACCGGGGGCCACATGGAGAACGCTGCAAGGCTGTCAAGCGTCGTCGAGGTACTAGAGAGGACCAATATGATAGCGCAAATCGTGTCAGTTGCCCCGCGTGCTGCTACCATAGACGAACTGGCTAAAGTGCACTCTACAGATTATATCTCCTACGTGGAATCTTCCGCCAAAGCGGGTGGCGGTTGGCTTGACGGCGATACCGTAGTATCACCAGCTTCGTACGAGGTAGCACTACATGCCGCCGGAGGCATGATCAATGCTGTTGATGCAGTGATGACAGGCGAAGTGGAAAGCGCCTTCGCCTTGGTCAGGCCACCAGGGCACCATGCTACACGCGGCGAAGCCCGGGGGTTCTGTCTGTTCAATAACATAGCCGTTGCTGCTAAGCACGCTATAGATAACCACCAACTTGAGCGCATCCTGATCGTTGACTTCGATGTTCATCACGGCAACGGCACCCAGGACACCTTCTATTATGATCCCCACGTTCTCTACTTTTCCACCCACCAGTACCCATTTTATCCCGGGAGCGGCCGCATCGATGAGATAGGGGCGGGAGCAGGCAAAGGAACCACGGTAAATGTCCCTCTGCCCGCCTGGTGTGGCGACGAGGAATACCTGCGGGCATTTGAGGAGATCCTTATTCCGGTGGCAAGGCGGTTTCAACCGCAGCTTATCATGGTATCCGCTGGTTATGACGCCCACTGGGGAGACCAAATATCACTGATGCAAGTGAGCGTAACCAGTTTCGCTCATATGGCACGCATATTGAAAACGCTTGCCGACGAGCTTTGCCAGGGGCGACTCGTCTTCACCCTGGAGGGAGGCTATCACCATGAAGCGCTTGCCTCCTCGATAAAAGCAACCTTAGATGTGCTCTCGGGAAATTTTGACATCGTCGATCCTCTGGGAAAGCCCCCTGCGGTGAGAATAGCACCTCCTATCGATGCAATTCTCCAGGCAATTAAAGAGACACACCAGCTAATCTAAGGAAGGAAGCGCAGAAAGACCTGGTTACCCAAGAGCCTTCCCCTATTTGTGAGGCGAATTGTACTGCCATCGTTAAAGAGCAGGCCAAGGCTCACCAGTTCACCGATTTCATCCCCATACAGGGAGACAGCATCCCGTCCGAAGCGATTGGCAAACTCCATAAGGCTGACTCCATCGCTAAGCCTCAGCCCCAGGATTATCGTCTCCGCCATCTCCAGCGCCTCATCAATATACTCCTCCTGACTAGCAGGAGAATCCATCCCTTCTAGCCGTTGAACGTATTCTATGGGCGAAAGGAGATTGGAGAAACGACGGCGCTCAAAATAGGAATGGGCCCCGGCACCAAAGCCAAGGTAGGGGAGGCTCTTCCAGTAGGTCAGATTGTGTCGACATCTTTTTCCCGATATGGCCCAGTTGGATATTTCGTAGTGGTCATAATCACCAAGCATCTCCTCGGCGAGAAGGAACATCTCCGCCGCCAGGTCGGGGTCTGGCCTCATTACATTGCCCAAGGCAACCTCCTGCGCCAAAGGGGTGCCTTCTTCTACAGTCAGGGGATAGAGGGACATGTGGTCAGGCTTGAGCTCGAGCGCTTTTTCTAGAACCTGCTGCCATTCCTCAAGGGTTTGTCCAGGTAGAGCGTAAAGCAGGTCTATATTTACGTTGTCAAAAGCGTTCCTTGCCAGCCCAAAGGCTTCTATGGCCTCAGTGGCGGAATGGCGACGACCAAGCTCGTTGAGCCTCCTATCATCGAAGCTTTGTACTCCGAGGCTCAATCTGTTTACCCCCAGGGCCCTTAGTTGGAGCAAAAAGGGCCCGGTAATGGTCCCCGGGTTGGCCTCAATGGTTATCTCCGCATCACTGGCCACATCGAAGGCACGACCGCAGGCTTCAAGGATGTTGCCGAGCTGCTCGACATCGAGGATAGTTGGAGTGCCCCCCCCAAGATAGATGGTGTCAACTTTTCCACTGCGCACCCAACTGCGTATTTCCTTGACAAGGGCTTCGACGTACTGTGGTATCAGCCAATCCATGCCGCTATAGGAATTAAAGCTGCAATAGTGGCACTTCGATTGGCAAAAAGGGATATGAATGTAGAGGCTTAGGCCCTCATGCACCTATTAACCCCTGGCAGGCACTCGCCGAGGAAGCATGCGCCTGAAAGGCCTGAATAAGCCGCCAAGACCACGACGCTCCCAGACAACGACTAACTGGCTGGCAATGCTGATCGAACTGTAGGTGCCAACGACGACACCGAGCAAAAGGACGAGGACAAAGTTGTGGATGGTTGCCCCGCCGAAAATGAAGAGGGCCAGCAGGACGAATAAGGTGGTCAAGCCGGTATTCAGCGAGCGAGGCAGGGTCTCTGTAATGCTGGTGTTAACCAAGGTCTCAAGAGGGATGCCGGTCTTCTTGGCCATATTCTCTCTGATACGGTCGAAGATCACTATGGTGTCATTGACACTGTACCCGATCACAGTGAGAATGCCGGTAATGAACATGGCATCGACTTCGATGCCGAAGAACACACCCAGAAGGGAGAAAATACCCAGAACAACAATAACATCGTGGACAAGAGCGACGAGGGCACATATGCCGAAGCGGAAGGATTTCACCAGCTTGCGAAAGGCCCAGGTGATGTAGAGCAGGATGCCGATGGAAGCGACGATCACGGCAATGAAGGCGGTGTCCCTGGTTTCGGTGGAAACGGTAGGGGACACAGAGGAGAAATCTAGAACGGTAAGCGGTCCGAACCTCTCTTCCAGCGCTTCCTCTATCTGCGTCCGCTCAGAAGGTGTGGTCACCTCCCCAGTGACCGGGTCCCTCTCCTCAGATACGAGCCCTCTAGTGCGGATAATGAAATCACCCTCACCGGTTCGCTGAATAATAGCCTCGCTATGCCCCAAACTGGCCATCTCCTCGCGAAGAGCTGCCTGCTCTACTTGCTGCTCAAATCTTACGGTCATCATCGAGCCGCTTCTAAACTCGATGCCCTGTCTGACCGGCGAGCCAAAGGCGATGGTAGAGTAGAGCATAGAGATGAGCCCTATGAGGATGATTATCCCCGATACGATGAAAAACCAGCGCCTTTTCCCAACGAAATCAAACAATCTTTCTCTCCCTCATAGTCATGGTCGAAACAGCGACACCTTCCTCGCGACTGGGGTAAATGCTGTAGTACGCAGAAAGGTCCTAGTAACAAGGATGGCGGTAAACATGCTTACCAATACCCCGATACCCAGGGTCATGGCAAATCCCATCACCGAGGCACCACCAAACATTCTGCTCCCAAACCAGTAGAGGATGGCACAGGTAATGAGGGGGGAGATATTGCTGTCGCGAATGGCGGGCCAGGCACGATTGAAACCTGCTTCAATAGCCGCCCTTAGCGCCTTCCCCCCCCTTATTTCCTCCTTCATTCTTTCGAAAATGAGAACGTTGGCATCAACAGCGAATCCCAACGACAAGATAAAAGCAGCAATCCCCGCTAGGGTCAAGGTAACAGGCACCATCTTGAAGATCATGAGCATTATGACAGCATAGATAGCCAGGGCAATGCATGCCAAACCGCCAGACAGGCGATAGTAAACGAGCATAAATAGAAGAAGCAATACCACCCCTACTATCCCTGCTATGAGACTCATGCGTATGGAATCAGCGCCGAGGGTGGCATCTACAGTATGCTCCTGTATGGGATTCAGGGGAACAGGCAGTGCACCTGCGTTAAGCTGGATCGCTAGCAGCTCTGCCTCACCAACGTTCAGTCCCTCGATAATGCCTGTAGCACCTATCTGAGATTGAACTGTTGGTGCTGAGATGAGCACATTATCGAGGAAGATGCCCAGAGGCTCCCCGATGAGCCGCCTCGTTATCTGGGAGAAGAGCTTGGCCCCGGTATCATCCCACTCAAAGCTCACCACTGGCTCGCTGGTCTGCTGGTTGATATTGACAAAGCAGTTCGGCTTGAGATAGACACCAGTTAGCGCTATCTCTTCGCCTTCAATCGTCCCTGTAGCCAGGATCCAAATATTGGTAACTTGCTCACCGACTGCATGATCATATTCAAAGGGGGAGTCTACAGTGATAGTATTGTTGGCTCTTTCTACAGCTTCCACCATTTTTGCCTCAACCACAGCCGAATCCGTAGAGCCTACCACAAAGATATCTTTAACACCGAAGCCTGTGACATCGACAACGGCAATTTGAGTATCCTCCGTACTCACCGCTGCTGCGAGGAAGGTGCTACCTCTCGTAGCTTCCTCTCGGAATTCGAGCTCTGCAGTCTTGCCTACCAGGTCTTTAGCCTCCTCGATGTCGGTAACCCCCGGCAACTGGATGGAGATACGGTTACCGCCGATTATTTGAATAACCGGCTCAGCGACACCGTAGGCGTTGATTCTCCTCTCAATAATATCCTTGGCTCCTTTGATGCTATCTGCCCGTCTCCCCTCCTCAATGTCGGTAAAATCGGCCTCGTATACAAGGTTAGTACCCCCCACCAGGTCTAGCCCCAGCGATAATCCCTCACGCCCACCAATGTTAGTCGCCATCGCCACAACGGAGAAAGCTGCAATCACAACTATGATTATCAGCGTAATGATATGCCTTCTGCTCATTTTACCTCTTCAGATTACCTTAGATTATGTCAATTTTTATTACCCGCCGTAAGGCGCTTGTGGACGAAAGAGAGAGCCTCTTCCCTGGTAGCGACCTCGCCATCAGCCTGAGCCTCGCGCACCGCCTCCAGGAGCTCGCCGACATGAGGCCCTGGCGTCATGCCGTAGACATCAATAAGATCGTGCCCGCTGATCAACTTCGGTAGCGCGACGACGCTCTCCTCCCTGAAACGCTCCTCAAGTACATAGGCCAAGCTCTGGGCATGCTCCCCCCACTCTTCCAGCTTCAGTTTGGGTCCTCGTGCTGCTAGATGGTCGGCAAGATTGAGGAAGATGGTGTCTATACCCACATCTCCGGTGTCCCTGAAGTAGCGGTAAATAGCACGACGGGAAGGCATTTCCCCTCCCATTTGCCCCGGGCGCAGATGGTGCTCGACCATCCTCCATACCATATCTATCTCACGAGCGCTGAACCTCAGCCGCTTCATTATGCCCTCAACAACACACGCCCCCTCCTTGGCATGTCCAAAGAAGCGCATCCTGCCGTTTTCCTCAATCGATGTGGTCTGAGGCTTAGCGATATCGTGGAGAAGCCCAGCAAGCTTGAGCAGCATCCTCCTCGTATGTCCGACGGATACTTCCTGCGAGAAGTGCTCGGCTAGCGCCGCGGACCAGGGAACAAACGCCAACACCTCACTGTCCCAATAAGCCGATTTTTCAACCCTGAGCACGAACTCTATAGCAGCCACCGTTTCTATGGAATGCTGGAGAACGTCCCAGAAATGCTCCTTCGGCTGCCGCGCCCCCCTGGTGGCGGCCAGTTCAGGGATAATCGTCATTAGCAACCCAAGCTCGTCGAGCAAGCGAAGCGACTCAGCAGCCCTTGGTGCAGCTAGAAGGCGGCAGAGCTCATCGCGTACTCTTTCAGCGGCGACACTGGTAACAAGCTGGCTATTGCGCTCGATTACCGTTTTAGTCTCGCTTTCTATAGAGAAGCCTAGTTCGGCTGCCAAGCGAGGCCCACGCATGAGTCGCAGTGGGTCTTCCTGCAACATCGCCTCACTGAGGGCGCGCACCAGTCTGCCTTCAATATCACGCTGCCCCCTGAAAGGGTCAATGAAAGAAACAGTAGGGTTTGCTATATCCTGCAGATTTACCGCTATCGTGTTTATGGTGAAGTCTCTGGAGGCAAGGTCTTGCTCAATGTTACCCCGCATGGTAGCAAAGTCGAGGTGAAAATGCTCTTCCCCCGGGACAATGACCCTTGCTATTTGGTGTGGCTCGCCTAAAGGAATGTACTTGCCACCCATGATGCTGGCAACATCCCGGGCCACATCCATAGTGCTGGCCCCAACGACGACATCGATATCTTCAGTATCACGACTCATTATGGCATCACGAACAAACCCACCGGTGAGGTAGCAGTCGATGGAGCGTTCACCTAAAATTTCCCTCAGCTTTAATAGAACTTGAGATACCTCCGCACTCATAAACAAGCTCTGCCCGCTTCCCAATTGACCTCCCCAACCGAACCTCTCGAAAAGACTTAAAAAAGCAGGGCTTCGTAGAATGGTCTGTTGAGCCCTGATTTTCTAAGTTCAGAAGTCCTATATTTCTGGTGTTTCAGTCTCCTCTCCTATTCGGTATAGCTTATCTATGCTATCTAAATGGTCAATGTATAAAACGCCCCTAAGATGATCGGTCTCATGCTCCAGGGCCTGTGCGAGTAGCCCCTCCCCTTTGATACGAATTTCCTTCCCCTGC
Organism: uncultured Dehalococcoidales bacterium; assembly: GCA_964648675.1. Classification (GTDB taxonomy): domain Bacteria; phylum Chloroflexota; class Dehalococcoidia; order E44-bin15; family E44-bin15; genus DAOUVR01. Next base: position 11,212 of record CAZYLE010000006.1, on the reverse strand, counting down.
CGGTCAAGCCCTTTCGCCGTAACCTTTTCCGAGCGCTTGACCTCCCCCCGATAACCGGGAACACAGAGACATCCCTCCTCAACCAGGCGCTCCCCAGACCTCCTAACAATTTCAGGATTCACCAAAGCCAAGACTTCCTCTCCCGGCAGCTCGATCACGATCACCCGCAGGAGAACTCCGATCTGAGGCGCCGCCAGCCCAACACCCTGCGCTTGATGCATTGTATCCACCATATCATCGATGAGCTGCTGTATCGACTCATCAACATTCCGCACACGCTTTGATTTCTGTTGAAGCAATGGGTTAGGGTAAGTAACAATAGGACGGACTGCCATCTAACCTTTAACCAATACTATTCGCCAACTACAAGGCGCTTAAGATTATAGTGGAGAAAACACCTTATTGTCAAAGAAGGCTAACCGGATCGATGTCGACGATCCATCCTTGAGGGATCGGAACTTCAGCCAGAAGTTGAACGGGGTCGGTGCCCCGAATGATAATCTGCCAGCGATAACGGCCGCGAACCCGCTGGACGAAGGCTGGGGCCGGACCGATGAGTGAAAAGTCCATGCCCCAAGAATCCCGCTCTTCTTTGATAAGCTGGTGCATCCTCACCGTCTCCCTGTGGCAAGCAGCGTTATTGGGATTGGTGTAAATAAGACGTGCTAACCGACTGAAAGGAGGGTTTTGATACTGACGTCGCAGGTCGAGCTCCTGCTCATAGAAGGAGGAATAGTCGTGTTTTGAGGCAGCGACGATGGCATAATGGTCAGGGTTGTAGCTCTGTACAATGACATGTCCCACCAGAATGCCGCGTCCTGCTCTCCCGGCAACCTGACTAATAATCTGGAAGGTGCGCTCAGAAGCCCGAAAATCAGGGAGGTGAAGGCTAACGTCGGCATTTATCACCCCTACCAAGGTAACCAAAGGGAGCTCCAGACCCTTGGCGATCATTTGAGTGCCAATGAGCACATCGGCCTCATGTGCCAGGAACCTATCGAGGATGTCCTCATGGGAATGCTTCCCTCTGGTGACATCGCGATCCCAGCGCAATAGACTAGCATGAGGGAAAGCTCGAGCGGTCTCCTCTGCCACCTTCTGAGTGCCGATGCCCAGGAACTTTATCCGCCCGCTGCCACACCGGGGGCAAACACCGGGCACTTCCGTGTGATAATTGCACTGGTGGCAGACAAGATCCGCTTCCGCTGAGTGGTATGCCAGAGCGACATCGCATCTCTTGCAGCGAAGGACGTAACCACAATTGCGACATTGAATAAAGGTAGCTGTGCCTCTCCGATTCAGGAATAGGATCACCTGTTCTTTGGCGGCCAGTGCCTTATCCACACCCATAGCCAGCGACCGGCTAAAGATGCTCCTATTCCCCGCCTTTAACTCCTCCCTTAGGTCGATAATTTCCACCTTGGGAAGATAGGCATCCTCCTTTTCTCCCGTCTTATCGATTCGCTCAGGAAGCTCCAAGAGCTGATAGTCGCCCCTTTTACCCCTATAATAGCTTACGACATCTGGTGTAGCGCTACCCAAGATGACCACCGCGCCAGTAAGCTGCGCCAGCTTGATAGCAACGTCACGTGCATGGTAGCGGGGCGACTGCTCCTGCTGCTTATAAGTCCATTCGTGTTCCTCATCGATTACAACAAGCCCCAGGTCAGGCTGCGGAGCAAAGATTGCTCCCCGAGAGCCAATGACCACATCGAAGCCACCCTCCTTTATTCGCCACCACTCATCGAACTGCTCTCCTACAGACAGCTTACTATGAAGCACCGCAACCCTACCGGGGAAACGAGAGGCGAAACGATCGATAGTCTGTGGGGTGAGAGCGATCTCAGGGACGAGGACAATAGCCCGCTTACCCAAAGAGACCGCCTGCCCCAGAGCACGGAGATAGACTTCTGTCTTCCCACTACCGGTAACACCGCGAAGCAAAAATACAGGCGCGGTAACACCACCATCTATACCAAGCTGAACCATAGCAGCTTGAATCTGGCGCCAGACTGCCTCTTGCGCTGAGGTAAGGGTAGGAGCGGGTAGGAGTGAAAAGCTGCGATGAGCCAACGGGTCACGATATACCTGAACTTGCTCGATGGTGACCATGCCTTTTCTTACTAACGCGTCGACCACCGCTTTGGTGCAGCCGCTATGCTGCTTCGCTTTGGCGAGAGGAATGGGGTGAGATTCTGCTACCAGATACTCCAATAGATTAGCTTGCTTAAGGGCTCTCCGCATCCCAACTAGGCGCCCAGCCTCCTGCTGTGCCTCATTCGCTTCAACAGTTAGACGAATGTAGGGCAACATCTTCGGCCTCACCTTAACCCTCTCCAGTTCGTGGGTTTTGGTCACCACACTTCTTCGAGCGAGCTGACCGATAATGGCCCTCGCCTCTTTTTTGCCAAAAACCTTCTCCACCTCTGCTATCGCTACTTTCTCTTTTCCCTTGAGGAGGTTTAACAATTTCCTTTGATTAGGAGTAAGGGAAGAGGCCTCCGCCTCCGAAATATCGATAAGCGCACTGACAAAGGTTATCATCCTGCGCTCAAAGCCAGGTGGCATCATTAGGGCAGCGGCATCGAAAAGTGGCGTAAGATAATGCTCGCTAATCCAACGGGCTAGTTCAATCTGGGCTGGATAAAGTATCGGACGGGGATTGATGAGACCCCTGATTTCCTTGGTCTCCTCCACCGAAGGAAACTCTGTCAACTGGAAGACGATGCCCTGAACCACCCTCGGTCCAAAAGGAACCCAAACCGCATGACCCACCTTTATATAAGAGGGCACAGCGTAGCAGAAGGTTCGCCGCTGTGCCCCCGGGGAATTAACCGCTATCTCCGCGTAGTTCATCCCCTTTTTCCCTAAACAAGAAGACGAGGTCATAAAAAGGCCCTCTGTCACCTCGTCCTCAATTCTATGCTGTTCTACGGCTATTCTTTAGCCTCGTTGCGTTCTTCTTTCGGTCTTCTCTCTTTTAGTCTCGCTTTCTTGGTGGTGAGATTGCGCAGGTAGTAGAGCTTGGCTCGGCGCACCTTACCATGTCTCATCACTTCCACCTTTTCTACGGATGGAGAGTGAATAAAGAAGGTCCGCTCCACACCCACACCGTAGGCAACACGCCTTACTGTGAAATTAGCATTGGCATTAGCCATACCTCTCCTGACCCTGATAACCACCCCCTGGAACACTTGAGAACGTACCCGCTCCCCTTCCACAACCTTGATGCTCACCTTCACCGTATCACCAGGGCTAATAACAGGTATATTAGGATTGTGCTCAATTGGAATTAGCGTATCAATATCCATTTATTCTTCCCCTCTTTTAATCTTATCCAAAAGCATTCTCTCTTCTCTAAGAAGATCCACCCTCTCAAGTAGATCGGGGCGCCGCCTGAGAGTGCGCATAATAGATTGCTCCTTCCGCCATCTCGCAATTTCAGCGTGATTCCCCGAAAGCAAAACCTCTGGTACTTCCCACCCTCGAAAAACCCGAGGGCGAGTATACTGCGGGTACTCCAACAGCCCGCTTGAGTGGGAGTCCTCTTCCACCGCTTCTTCCGCACCGAGGGCGCCGGGCAATTGCCGAACCACAGCATCTACTATCACCATGGCAGCGATTTCCCCACCACTCAGGACATAGTCCCCAATGCTTACTTCATCCGTGGCCAAGTGCTCCCTCACCCGCTCATCCACCCCTTCGTAGTGACCGCAAATGAGGAGCATCTCACGATATGTGGCAAGCTCCTCAGCAACCATCTGGTCGAAAAGCCGTCCCTGTGGTGTGAGCAAGATCACAGGTACCTCAGATTCACCCTTAATCGACTCCACAGCGGCAAAGATTGGTTCCGGCTTCAGCACCATCCCTTGCCCCCCACCAAAGGGGTAGTCATCGACGACATGGTGCTTGTCTGCAGTGTAATCCCGAATATTGTAAAGTTCGATCTCCACTAAACCACGATCAACAGCCCGCTTGATGATGCTCTCGCTGAAAGGCCCGCTTAGCATATTGGGGAAAAGGCTTAATATGTGAATATGCATCCAAGCTCCCCGCCTTCCTCAACGCACTCGGTTACCGCGCCCTTTTACTCTCCCCACAATCCGCAACCTCACCCCTCAGAACATCCATAGCATGGGGCAAAGCGGGCAGAATCGCCTCAAGGCTTTCGCGCACCCCTGTCAGGCTACCGGGGAGGTTGATTATTAAGCTTCTACCCCGAATGCCGGCGACTGCGCGACTGAGCATTGCCATCGAGGTCTTCTTCAGACCCTCAGCCCTCATCACCTCGGCGAATCCGGGCGCCATCCTCTCCACCACGGCAAGGGTCGCCTCTGGAGTAACGTCACGCGGGGAGAGTCCCGTGCCACCGGTGGTAACGATGAGGTCGACTCCCTCCTCATCTACCCACTCCACTAGCTTTGCTGAGATGACCTCCCTTTCATCGGGGACAATGTCATATTTTACCAGACGAGCATTGAGAGTGGCAAGCATTTCCTTAATTGCCGTGCCACTCTTGTCCTCCCGCTCCCCTCGCGAGCCCTTATCGCTGATAGTGAGTATACCGAAGGTAAACATCCCTTATCTGTGGTTATTCCATAGGCAAGACGACTATCTCAAACTCCGTTTCCATGAAATCATTCTCAGGAACCTGGTCTCCCTCGAGCCATGTCTGGAAATAGATGATACCATCGAAGGGCTCGCCTTCGGGAGGGCCGAAATACTCTGATGGTATCGGCAGGAACTCAACGTCTGTCGACTCTCCCGACGGTAGGTCTTCGACCCACGCCTCATCGTCGAGCCAAACAGTGCCATCAAACGATTCAAGATGGTAGGTGACAGGGAAGCTCACCGTCTCTGATCCGAAATTCCTCACCGTGACTACGGGCGTCAAAGAATCACCTAGTGAGAGTTCATGTATGCCTTTGGGGGATATAGTCTCCTCAGTCGCCGCATCGTAGTTGTAGAAGCCAAACTGTCCCCAGATATTGTGATTCTCATCGGTCAGGTAGATGATAATAGACCCGGTATTTGTCCCCTCAGGCACCTCCAAGGATGTGGTGTGCCAGGTACAAGGCTCGAGAGGTGTGTCGAAGTACTCGCTGCCAAGGTATTTCAGCTCCCCCGTAAAGAAATGCAAATCATAAATATTAGTGCCATGAGGGAAATAGGCTGACATGCAATGCACCCCCACCACCAGATTGCCGGTTTCAGGATCGGTATGTCGCTTGGTTTGTACCCCGGTAATGACAGGGGCCGACGGGTCTGGAGTCGGAGGTATTGGGGTCGCTACTGGCGTTGGCGCCGTTGTCGGGGTAGGGGTAGGTGTTGGCGTAGGAGTGGGCGTGGGAGTAGGCGTAGGCGTAGGCATCGGCGTAGGTGTAGGTGTTGGGGTTGGGGT
>CAZYLE010000006.1:4735-5801 GCA_964648675.1 uncultured Dehalococcoidales bacterium | reverse complement strand
CCTTAAACTTCGCCGATGGCTTGTCCGTGACTCCTGTTACCTTGGATTCCCCGATCTTTCCCTTGTCAACATCATCCTTCGTTCTGGTGTATTCCCATGTTATACACCCGAAATATTTGCCGCAGTCGTCGCATTTGGCACAAAAGGCACAGGTCTCAAAGCTAAAAGTTACCTTCTTGGCTCCCTTTTCGAAGTGGTTCTTACCATCCGCAGCCATGCCTCCCCCACTCCTAGGCTTATCCTCCATGGTAGCGTTTCCAGTCGTGGAGTTCTTTTGTCCCTGTGTCCCCATCCCTGTATCCTCAGGTTTGTCGTCTCCATTATAGTAGGGGTCGTTTTCACCCTTGTGATAATCCACATGCCTGCCATCATCTATTGACTCATTGTCTCGGTATTTCCACCCATCATAGTAATCTCCAGGTTTCATGGATTTTCCATCAACCAATATCTGCATAACCTGGATAAACACAATTTTCTCACAGGGAGTCACGTTCTTCGATTTTGCCGTCTCGAAATTAATGTCGATTTCATTAACAGAGGTCTCGGTCCCTTTGAAGGGGTCCTTCACACCGGGAACACATCCAGAAAAAACAGCCACCACCAATAGAATCAAAACAAGGCTAACATATACCAACCTTCTCATATATATCGCCTCCTTTCGTTCACTTCCCTCATTTCCCTAGTAACAGATCAGGCTAAAACAGTATTTCCATATAATCCTCAAGAATCTGGTGAGCAAGAGTGTTCTCGGATTCTAATTCATTTATGATTGTTTGTAAGAGTACTTCAGCATCAGCACTATCCAGTATGGCCTCAAAGCCCATTGTCTCTCCAGCAACTTCTTTACACATCATGAAAGACAAAAATCCTCCATCCCTGCTGCCTTCTTTCACTGCTGAGATATTGGAAATCGCTGCAATCATCCCCTCAAGCTCCTCAGGAGTGACAGTGATAGTGACGATTGCTGGTAGTTCATCATTACCGTAATACACTCCCTGCTTCCTGAAAGGCTTGAAGCAATCCATATCCAAATCATGGGAAAGTGAGGTAATAGCTACAGTGGGAA
>CAZYLE010000006.1:4259-4725 GCA_964648675.1 uncultured Dehalococcoidales bacterium | reverse complement strand
GCCTTGGTCTGTTCTCCGATATAAGTTAGCTTAAGTTGCAGGGTTCCAAGGTCAGCCAGATCCATCGCCTCAAACTCTTCAAAATTTGAAAGTGGTTGAGGTGTCGGCACTGGGGTCGGTGTCGGCTCTTGCTCTTCTATCGGGCAACAGGCACTGAATACCATGCCCACGACTAGTGATGCCACCAGTAAGCTCATGAATTTGGGATAGGTTTTCTTAGGCAACATCTTCCACCTCCTTTTCCAGCTGCGATAGATTACCATCGTCAACTGACAGACTTCAGTGATAAAAGATGGGCGCTATCATACCACAAAAGATTGTTTTTGAAAAGAAAAACGAATTTCAAAAATTCCAGCCAAGGGGGTTGACAAAAGTGAAAACTTGTGGTAGATTGTGGAGAAATGTGGTTTAAAATGGGGAGTAGTAAAAACTTTTGTGGATTAAATGAGCATGCTGGGCGAATACG